>JASHUL010000003.1 GCA_030039995.1 Thermoplasmata archaeon | reverse complement strand
CGATTTCTCGACCCACGTCTATCTCGTGAAGGACAAAGGCGCGAGCTGGACCCTCATCGACACCGGGCTCCCCGGCGCCCACGCCGCGATCGAGAAGTACCTCGCGCAACAGCACATCGAACCGACGTCGATCAAGAAGATCCTCCTGACGCACTTGCACCGCGACCACACCGGCTCGTTGAAGGCGATGGCGAATCGCACCCACGCGAAGACCTACGCCCACTGGATCGAGGCGGCCTACATCGCGGGGGACCCGCCCTACGACGGCCCGGGGAGCCCTCCCGCCGAGCATCTGAAGGTCGACGAGACGTTCAAGGACGGCGACAACCTCGACGCGGCCGGTGGGCTCATCGCATACCACACGCCCGGCCACACGCCCGGACACACGTCGTACTACCAACCCGAGCGAAAGATCCTGTTCTCGGGCGATCTCTTCTTCGTCTTCGGGGAAAAGGTCGTGCTGACCGTCCCGGACTACACGCACCACAGCGGGACGGCCCTGATCTCCGCCCGCCGGATGAACCAGCTGTCGGTCGAGTCGTTGATGACGTACCACGGCGGCCCCGTGCTGAAGAACGCGGGCAAGGCGATGCGGGCGTTCTCGCTGCAGCCGTAACGAAGGGCGTCGCGGGCCGCCCGACCGGGCGGCAGTGGGACTGGCCAGATTTGAACTGGCGTCTCGGAGTCCCGAACCCCGAAGGATGGACCAAGCTACCCCACAGTCCCAGACCGCGGTCGGCGACCGCTATCCGATATTTGAGTCCGCGCTGGGAACTCGCCCGGACAGCCCGAGTTCGGGCGTTTCGCGACCCCTCGAACGGAGTATTCAACCGATTCCCCGCTGTCCGGGGCGCTGTCGATGTCGGACGCCGTCGCCTCGCCCCCGATTCCGGGGGTCGCCCCCCTCGCCGCACTCTCCTGGAGCATCCCCGGTCTCCGGGAGGACCCGACGATGTGTGTGCGATGCCGTTCGGCCCAACTGCTGTGCGGCAAGCCGGTCTGCCCGATCCTCGTGCGATATCACGCGTTCGAGCGGACCCTTCCGCTCGTGGGGGGCCGGGACCTCTCGGGAAGCTCCCCGCCGGGTGTGTTCGTGGGCCGGTACGGCTATCCGAAGGTCTCCTTCGGGCCGCTCCTCAGCCCGGAGCACGGCTCGACCGAGCTCCTGGACAGTCCGGAGGATTGGGTTGGCCGCTCGGTCGCGGAGGTCGTCGGGTTCCGGACCGGTCTCGTCCGAGGTACCTCTCCGATCCGCGTGACCGACGCGGAACGGCCGATCCGTTTGCTGGAGGACCTCCAACTGCTCGGGATCGCGGCGGAGTCGGCGGAGAGCGAGACGGTGTTCCGTCGCCCCCCGAGGGGTCACATCGCGCTCTCCGACTCGGCGCCGCCGTTCGGTCCGTCGGCCCCGATCGAGAGGTTCCGGCTCGACGTCCGGCGGGTCGACCCGCACCTCGACCGGCTCTCCTCCGACACGGCCGCCAACGCGCGGGTCGCGGTCGGGGAGCTCTATCAGCGGGGGGTCCGGGTGAGCCGGATCCAGCGAGCGTTCAGCGTCGGGACGCTCGGGCGCCGCGGACGTCGGCGACTCGTGCCGACCCGGTGGAGCATCACGGCCGTGGACGATCTGTTATCGAAGCAGAACCTCGAGAAGGTGCGCCTCTTGCCCGAGCTGTCCGAGATCCGGGTCCACCGGCTGACCGCCCTCGACAATCGATGGTTGATCGCCTTCCTCCCCGGGGCGTACCGGTACGAGTCGATCGAAACGTGGTACCCCAACACCCTGTGGAATCCGAGCCCGTCCCAGCTCGTGATCATGGGCGACCATGAGGGCCACGACGGCCGAACGACGTACGCGTCGATCGGCGGCTGCTACTACGCCGCCCGCCTCGCGACCAGCGAGGCGCTGCTCGCGATGGGACGGCAGGCCGGGGTGGTCGTGCTCCGGGAAGTCCACCCCGGGGAGATCCTCCCCCTCGGCGTCTGGAACGTCCGGGAATACGTCCGCGCCGCGATGGGGCGCCCTCCCGAGCGGCTCGCGACCCTCGCGGAGCTGGGAGCGACGATCGCCTCAACCTTCGCCATCCCGCTCCCGCGGTGGCTGCGGGCCAGCGCCGTCCTCCACGACGCCCGTACCCAGCGTCGGCTGGACGAGTGGGTGACCGACGGGGTGCCCGAAGGGCGACCGGTCGCTAGCTGAATCGCTCTCCGCACCGTCCGCAGAACGTGTCCGCGGGGGCCCGTGCCGCGCCGCATTTCGGGCACGTCATCGGGGTACGGGGAGTGCCGCAGCCTCGGCAGAACGCATCGGCAGAGGTGACCGGATAGCCGCAGTTCGGGCAGCGGGCCGAGCCGGCCGCGCTCTCGGCGGCTGCGTCCGCGTCGATCGGGACCGCCGCCGCGTCCGACGCACGGCTCCCCGGACCGGGAGCGACCGTCTCCACCCGTCCCCCCAGCCCCCGCCGGCCCTTCAGGGCCAGCCGGAACGCGTCCGAGAACTGCCCCGCGTCGAAGGCTGCGCGCGCCTTCGCCTGGAAATCGAGTCCGGCGAGCGTCGCCGGGGCCCCCGGGTGGGACGCGCTCGCCGCGTCGAGCTCGGAGTCCAGGAGCTTCATCTCGAACTGCGCCTCGGCGCGACCCCGAGGGATCGCGGGCGCCGCCGCCGCGGGGGTCCGAGCGGGAGAGCCCGCGGCCGACGATACCGGTCCGACGCCGGGGGGATTCGGGGTGACCGGGCGGGGCCGGGCCTCGGTCGTCGACCCGCTCGCGAGCGGAGCCCCCGGGATCGGGCTCTGACGGGCCTTGACGAGCGACTCGTGGGCCGACGTCGCCAGTTCGTACGCGCGGTCGAACTGCCGGAGGTCGAGCGCGGCCTGGGCCTGCGCGATCTGCTCGC
>JASHUL010000078.1 GCA_030039995.1 Thermoplasmata archaeon | reverse complement strand
GGCCTGCTCGTTCTGCTTCTCGTCATCGCCGTCAGCTTCCTTCCGACCAAATGGATCTTCCGGGTCTCGATTGCGCTGTTCGCCGGTTCGGCGATCGTTTTCGTCCTGATGATTGGGATCCTCCTCGCCACTCCGCAGTCGGCGTTCGCGGCGGACTTCAACTCCAATCCGATCTACGGCACAAGCTACCAGTCCCTGGTGCAGAACGCTCCCATCACCACTACGGGGACGTTCTTCGGGGTCGTCTACACCATGTTGAGCTTCATCGGCTACGCGAACAGCTCCTACTACGGCGGAGAGATCCGCGGAAGTCCGACGCGTGCTCAGGGCCTCGCGATTTTCGGCGCCCCTCTCATTTTCGCCGCGTTGATCGCCGGGCTCTACGCCGCCACCTACTACAGCATGGGGCGCGGCTTTCTGATCGGGATCAGCTCCGCCTACTTCACGACCGGTGGCACCGCCTGGCCCGGGCCCCTCTACTTGGCCGCCTACATCGTCCACAACCCCGTCCTCGCCGCGTTCCTGTCGTTCGGGCTCGTCCTGACCTTCTTTGGGTTCTCGCTGATTTATTTCGTACTGCCGACCCGGAATCTCTTCGCCTGGTCGTTCGACCGTGTCCTACCGTCGTTCTTCACGCGGGTCACTCGGAACGGTGTCCCATGGGTCGCGGTGCTCACCCTCGCGATCGGGGCGTTCATTTCGCTGGTGATTCAGACGTTCTATCCGACGTACTTCGACTACGCCACGCTCGGGTACTCCAACTTCGGGTTCTGGTTCGCGGTCGGGATCGTTTGTCTCGCGGGCGCACTGTTCCCGTTCATCCGGAAGAACATGTTCGCGCAAGCCCCCGCGATCGTCCGCGCTCGCCTCGGTCCGGTGCCGGTCCTCACGATCGTCGGCGTGGCGGCGTTCGCGGCGTCCTGGTTCGTGAGCTACGCCTCCTCGACGGGGAACTACCTCGGCATCACGAGCGGCTACAGCGTGAACGACCTGTTGTTCCTCCCGATCGTCTTCGTCCTCGGGATCGTGATCTACTTTGTCTCCTACGCGATCCAACGGGCGCGCGGGGTTCCGGTCGACCTCATCAGTAAGGAGCTTCCGCCCGACTGACCGAGGGGACGGCGCCCGTTAAGGCGGCCCACCCTCTCCGGCGCGGTCGTGGGCGAGGTCGTCAGCCTGGTCATCGACCCGCTCCGGGGTGAGCGGGTCTCGATCGAGCTGCCCCTCATCACCCGGTCGTCGCCCGAGGCGGAGCGTCAGGAGCTGGGTCTCCCCGAGTGGATCGACGTTTCCGACCCGATCGTTGCGAAGGCTCTCCTCCTCCTCGGGGCGGCCCACCGTTCCGATCCTCCCGTCTCGCTCGCCTTTCTTGGAGGCGCAGCCCACCGGATCCGGTGTCGCTCCAGCAATCGCCGCGACCTCGGGCTCCGGAGGACGTTGCACGACCTCGACGTCGCTTGCCTCCACAAAGAGCTCCGAACGGTCCGTCGCTTCCTCGAAACGGTGCACGAGCGTGAGGGGAGCGGACTCCGGTTCTTTCAGACCTCGGGCGACCGAATCTTCAACTCGCTCAGCGAGGGTCGACGCTTGCGTTACCACACCGTGCTCGGTCAGGAGGGGTCGAACGTGTCCGTGGGGAGCCTCGATCTGCTCGCGGACGAGTTCCGCTTCTGCCACCGCCTGGATCTCCGCGAGGACGTGCAGGGAGCCACGGCCCAGCACGGCACGCTGACTCCGGCACTGCTCCTGCTCGCCAAGATGCAGTACATTCAGCGCGTGCCGGCCGACGCGCGCGAGCAGGTCGCCGACCGGGTGTTGGAACCGTTCGGCCGGCACGACCTTCTGATCGGGCCCGAGCCGAAGGACGTTCAGGACATCCTGGCGCTGTTGCTCGACCACCCGTTCGACGAGGCCCCGGAGGGGATCTCCCCGTCCCGGATCGGGTCGCTGCTGTCCCACGACTGGGGTTTCTGGAAGACGGTCTCGTTGAACGGACCCGGGTTGTCGCGCTCTCCCCTGCTGGCGGGACTTCCTCCTCGCGAGCAGGCGCGGGCTCGAGCGGAGATCGGCACGTTGGCCCGGCTCGTCTCGGGGATCTCACCCAAACGACGCTTCGGATTTCTCGGGGGCCCGTGGTGGGAAGAGGTCGACGCCCAACCCGCGGTCGATGGGACCGCGACCGTGTCGGAGGGCGCCGGAAGCCTTACCCACTCGTGAGCACGGCCGATCGCACGTCGCGCTCGGCCAAGTCGACCACGGCTCCCAGTAGGGCCCCCTCGGTGTAGGCGCTCCCGCAATTCATCGAGAGCGTCCGACCGAAGTGGGTCGTCCCGCGCGACTCGTGGATGTGGCCGTGGAGCCCCAACAGGGGTTGATGGCGTTCGAGGGCCGCTCGTACCGCGGTGCTCCCGACGTGAACGTACTCGGGGTCCCCTCCGGGGGTCATCACCTTCGTGAGCGCCGCGTCGAGTTTGGGGGCGAGGTCTAAAGGGGCTCCGAACGGCGGCACGTGAGCGTTGACGACCGCGTTCCCCGGGTCCTCGAGTTTCGCGATGCCCTCGTCCAACCGTCGAGCAATCGCGTCCTCGGACAGCTCCCGATGGGTCGCCCAGGGAGTGGGATTGCTGTACGGCAACGTGAGCAGCTCGTGGCGCTCATCCAGGCGCAGGATATCGAGGTCGGTGAGCTCGGCCACCGGGTCGTCTTGGACGACCTGCTCCATCGGGGTGAGGTCGTCGTTTCCGAGACCCAGAAGAAGCCGGGTGCCGCTGCCCTCAACCCGGGGCCGGGCCCAGTCGAGCCATCGCCGGAGCTCCTCGCACGCGAGACGTTCGAAGACCTCGTCGAGGGCCCCACGACGGGCGCGGAGCTCGTCCCACTCCCGGGTCGTCGTGCGGAACGGCACGGTGGCCGAATCCCGTAGGGACGCTTCGAGCCGCTCCAGTTCGGGCGGGCTCGCGGCGGCCCGAGCGATTCCCTCTACGCGAGCGGTCCACCCGTCCGGTCCCTCGAAGATCGGGGTCAACGTCTTCGCGGCGATGTCCCCTCCGACGAGGAGGACGTCGGCGCGATAGACCTTCGCCGCGTTGATGAACTTGCGCCAACAGATCCCCGACCCGTGCAGGTCCGCGACGAAGAAAATCCGGGTCGGTTTCGCCAACGGAGGACCCCAACGCGCGGGCGCAGCCGAACTTGGGCCTAAAGATTACCGGCAACCCGGGGACCCTCGGTCCCCGGGTCGCGAGAAATGGTTCGGTCCGGGCCGACGCGCGGTCTAGTCTTCGCCGAAATCGCCGCCGCCCATTCCGCCCATGCCGCCCATCCCACCCATGCCGCCGCCGGGTCCGCCGGGGCCGCCGGAAGGAGGTGGGCTCGACTTGGACGCGATGACGTCGTCGATCCGCAGGATCATGACCGCGGCATCGGTGGCGCTCTCGATCGCCTGCCGACCGACCCGGATCGGCTCGATGACGTGCAGGTGGCTCATGTCGTCGACCTTGCCGGCCACGACATTCACCCCGGCCGCCTTCTGGCCGCCCTTGTGCGCCTTCCGCAGCTCGATCAGGATGTCGATCGGGTCGAGGCCCGCGTTCTCGGCGAGCGTGCGGGGGATCGTCTCGAGCGCTTCCGCGAAGCTCTCGAACGCGATCTGCTCGCGTCCGCCGATCTTGGCGGCCTCGTCGCGCAGCTCGAGGGCGAGCTCCGCGGCCGTCGCGCCTCCGCCGACGACGAACTTGCCGTCTTCGACCGCGACCGCGACCACGTTGAGTGCGTCGTCCAGCGAGCGCTCGATCTCATCGAGCACGTGCTCGGTGCCGCCGCGCATCAGGATCGAGACCGCGCGGGCCTTCTTCGCGCCCGTCACGAACGTGAGGGCGTCGTCGCCGATCTTCCGCTCTTCGACCAGACCCGCGGTGCCGACATCGTCGGGGGTCAGCTCGCTGACCTTCGAGACGATGTTCGCCCCGATCGCCTTCGCGAGCTTCTCCATATCGGACTTCTTGACCCGGCGGACCGCGTAGATGTGCTCCTTCGCGAGGTAGTGCTGGGCGAGGTCGTCGATCCCCTTCTGGCAGAGGACGACGTTCGCTCCGGACTTCTTCACCTGGTCGACCATCCGGCGCAGCATGTTCTCCTCCTCCTGGAGGAAGGCGTTCAACTGCGTCGGGTCGTTGATCTCGATCTTCGCGTCGATCTCGGTCTTCTTGATCTCGAGCGCGGCGTCGAGCAGCGCGATCTTCGGGTTCTCCACCCGCGTCGGCATTCCGGAGTGGACCTTCTCCTTGTCCACGATGACCCCCTCGATCAACGAGGTGTCCGAGATCTGCCCGCCCTGCTTCTTGATCAGCTGGATGTTGTCGAGGTCGACGTAGTAGCCTTCGCCCTTCTTCTCCGCGACGGCGGTGACCGCACGCACGGCGATATCCCCGAGCAGGTCCCGGTTGAACGAGACCGACTTCGAGGCCATCGCGGTGTTGGCGATCCTCAGGAGCGTCTCGTGGTCCGAGATCGACACCGGGTGGCTGACGTGGTCGAGGATCCCGAGCGCCTTCGACGAGGCCAGTCGGTACCCCTGGGAAATGATGGTCGGATGGATGTTCTGCTCGATCAGGGCTTCCGCGCGCTTCAGGAGCTCGCCGGTGAGCACGACCGCGGTGGTCGTGCCGTCCCCCGCTTCCTGGTCCTGGGTCTTGGCGACCTCGACCAGCATCTTGGCCGCGGGATGCTCGACGTCCATCTCCTTGAGGATCGTGACCCCGTCGTTCGTCACGACGACATCGCCCATCGAGTCGACGAGCATCTTGTCGAGCCCGCGCGGCCCGAGGGTCGACCGGACCGCGTCGGCGATCGCCTTCGCGGCCTGGATGTTGTTGTTGAGCGCTCCGCGCCCCTTCTCTCGCTTCGTCCCTTCCCGCAGTACCAGAATCGGCGTGTTCCCAGCCATCATGTTCGTGCCACTCGAGATTACTCTCGACTGCTGATTTCAGTGAGAAAGCCCTTCTATTTAAAACCAACCAGCGCGCTTCGGTGAATCCGGTGCGCGGGTTCAGGTCCCGTAGCGTCGGCGGCGGAGCTGGTAGGCGCGGATCGCCCTCAGGAAGTCGAGCCGGGTGAGCCCCGGCCACATCACGTCCGAGAAGTAGAGCTCCGCATACGCCGACTGCCACAGGAGGAAGTTCGAGATCCGCTCCTCTCCGCTCGTCCGGAAGATCAGGTCCGGATCCGGAAGGTCGCGCGTGTAGAGGTGACGGGAGACCGCGTCCGAGTCGATCGCGTCGGGCTCGAGCCGTCCGTCGCGGACCTCCCGGGCCAAGGCGCGGATCGCTTGCACGATCTCGTCCCGACCGCCGTACGCGAGCGCGACGTTGTACTGGTACGCCGAGTAGTTCCGGGTCGCCGCCTCCGCAATATCGATCGCCTCCTGGACGCGGGCGGGAAGCGCCCGGCGATTGCCGATCACTCGCACCCGGATCTGGTGCCGGTGGACCCGCTCGTCCGTGGCGATGTCGCGGAGCGCCCGGTCGAACAGGTCCATCAACCCTTCCAGCTCCTCGGCCGACCGGGAGAAATTCTCGGTCGAGAGGGCGTAGACCGTGAGGATGCGGATCTGCAGGTCGAGGCACCAGTTGAGGAGCTCTTCGAGCGTGTCCCGTCCGGCCCGGTGCCCGTCCTTGACCCCCAACCCCCGCTCGCCGGCGAACCGGCGGTTGCCGTCCATGATGATCGCGAGATGCGCCGGCACCGGCTCCGCGCGGACGAGCTCGGCGAGCCGTTTCTCCGTCAGGTCTCGCAGCGTGTCCCCGACGATGTGCGAGAGGTACGGAGACGAGCTCGCTTTTTCCTCCTTTTTCGCGTCGGGCACGAGCGACCGATGCCGCCGGCGGCATAAGTAGTCCGGGCCGCCGCGGCGGCGGCCCGCCCCCAGAGGGGAGGCGCCCTGGTCGGGAGTTCCGGTCGAAGGGGTCCGGCCCCTCCGATCGTTCGAACCCGAGTCGCAGGCTCGACAGACCTACATCCTAGACCGCTAGACTACCAGGGCAACCCGC
>JASHUL010000077.1 GCA_030039995.1 Thermoplasmata archaeon | reverse complement strand
AGCGCCCCGCCGCACTTCGGGCACGGCCCGACGAAGTGCTGCTTGTCCAGCGCCCCCGAGAGGGTCTCCTTGACCCCTTCGGCGTTCGCCGCGAGGAGCTGGTGGGCCTCCCGGAGCATCTCCCGCGACTCCTCGAGGACCGACGACTTCTCCTTCTTCGATTCGGCGACGAGTTCCATGTCCTCCTCGAGACGGTGGGTCATCTCCGGGCGGGTGATCACGGGGGCGTGCGCCCGCAACGCTTCGGTCACCGCGATCCCGGTCGACGTCGGTTCGAGCTGCCGGGGCGTGACGTAGTGTCGGTCGAACAGCTTCTGGACCACATCGTGCCGGGTGCTCTTCGTGCCGAGGCCGAGTCGCTCCATCTCCTGGATGAGCGAGCCCTGGGTGTACCGACGCGGCGGTTTCGTCTGGTCCTGCACGAGCTCGACCTTCGCGATGCGCACGCTCTCGCCGACCTCGAGCACCGGCATCGGGACCTCCTCGGGCTGGGAGTACGGGTAGACCCGGTACCAGCCGGGGTCGGTCAAGTGCTGTCCCTTGCCCGCGAACGACTCGCCTCGGATCTCCACCGTCGCGTGGCGGGCGATGCCGAGGGCGTCGGGGGAGAGCGTCGCGAGGAACCGGCGGACGACGAGCTCGTAGACCCTCGCGTGGTCCGGGCGCAGCTTCTTCGGATCGACGACCCCGGTCGGGTAGATCGGTGGGTGGTCCGTCGTCTCGGTGCGTCCGCGCGTGGCCCGGAAGCTCGGCTGCCGTAGCACGAACTCCGCGGCCTCCCAAAACGGTCCTTCCTTGAACTTCTCGACCAGCGAGCGCAGCCCGAGGCCCCGGGGATAGACCGTGTTGTCGGTCCTCGGATAGCTGATCAGCCCTTGCGTGTAGAGGTCCTCGGCGATCCGCATCGCGAGCGAAGCCCCGAGCCCGAGACGGGTCGCTTCGGCGACGAACAGCGTCGTCGAGAACGGGACCGGCGGTCGCCGCTTCGTCTCCTCCTCGCGAAACTCCTTCACGGTGCCGGCGTCGGCTCCCTCGACCCGGCGGAACACCGACTCCGCCTCCGCCCGGTCCTCCCAGATGCCGTGCGCGTGCCGGAAGAGGAACGTGTCCCCCGCCTTGTCCCCGGTCGCGACGATCTCCCAGAACGGCGTCGGCACGAACTCCTTGATCGCCTGATCCCGTTCGACGAGGAGCGCTAGGGTCGGCGTCTGCACGCGGCCCACGGAGAGGAAACCGCGCCCGCGTTGCTGGGCGGTGAGGGAGAGATACCGGGTGAGCAGCGCGCCCCAGACGAGGTCGATCTCCTGCCGGGCGGCCGCGGCCTCCGCGAGCGCGGTGTCGAGCGTCTTCAGCTCGGCGAAGCTCCGCTCGATCTCGTCTCGTGTGAGCGCGCTGTAACGCGCCCGCTCGACCCGGATCCCGGGGTGTACCTGCTGCAGCAACTCGAGACACTCCTGACCGATCAGCTCTCCCTCGCGGTCGAAGTCGGTCGCGATGATCACCCGGTCGTAGCCGCGAACGATCGACTGGAGCGCGGCGACGATCCCCGTCTCGGTGACGTGCTTCTCCGGCGTCGTCTCGAGGAGGCGGGGAAGTCCCTCGAGGGTCCACTCCCGGAGGTCGGGCGGATAGTCCAGCTCGACGATGTGTCCCCGCAGTCCGACGACCGCGTAGTGCCCGTCCGGGCGGTCGAATTCGAAGACGCTCGTTCCTTGGATCCGGCTCCGTTTCATCCGGCCGTCGGAGAGCACGACCGCGATCCGGAGCGCGGTGTTGAACTTCTCCGCGACCACGAGGGTTCGCTGTGAGGCCACGATGCGAAGAGGTCGCGTCGCCTAGATAAGAGTCCCCCGCCGCCGCCGAGAAAATGCGCCTCCGAACGTGGGCGCGCGCGTTCGGCCCGGGCCTCCCTCCCGGCGCGGCCAAACGGGAAATGTCGGAGCCCGGTTCCGGACCATGGTCGCGCTCGAGAATCCGGTCGAGAACCCGTGCTTCGGATGTGGACCGCGCCACGCCCGCGGTCTGCGCCTCCAGTTCGAACAAGGGACCCGCCCCGACGGTCGTGCGGAGCTCCGAACGACGTTCACGCCGGCGGCGGACGAGATCGGCTGGCCCGGGCTTTTCCACACGGGGTTGCACTTTCTCGTGCTCTACGAGGTCTCGTACTGGGCCGCCCTGACGCTCGGTGGCCGGCTGATGGTCAGCACCGGACCGGGCACGTACGGACACCAGCGCCTGCCCCGGGTCGGACGAGCCCACGTGGCCCGGGCGGTGTTGGGAGCGGTGACGACGGGGGGTCAGGTCGTGCACGCCACCAGCGAAACGATCGAGGGGAAGTCGTGCGGCCAACTCGACTCCCTCTGGCGGCCGGTCTCGCGCACGGAGATCGAACGAGCCGGCCTCCAACTCCCCGACTACCTGAGGGAGGAGGTCGCTCCGGAATAGGTGCGGACGGAACCCGACCGGGCGGAGCGACCCTTAATACCCTGGGCTGTCCCGTCGCGGTCCGGTGCCGCGGTAACTCAGTTT
>JASHUL010000076.1 GCA_030039995.1 Thermoplasmata archaeon | reverse complement strand
CCGATCCTCGATGCGGTAGCGATCGGTCTGTTCACGTTCGTCGCCGGTCCGGCATCGGCCGCCGCCTTCGGGCTCGCCCTCGCGGCCGTCTCGACCGCCGCGTTGCTCGCAACCTTCTTCGGCCCCGCCTTCTTCGCGATCGAAGTGATCGCCTACTCCTATGGGCGGACGCTACCGCTCTCCGACCGGTCGCTCCTGTTCGGCAAGGTGGCGCTCGTCGCCGCGATCTTCCTCGTCGCGAGCGGGGTCGTGCTCGGGCTCACCCTGCTCCGGGTGTTCGAGCCCCTCGTCTTCCTCGCGTTCGTCGCCGCCGAACTGCCCGCGGTCGTCGCCGCGTCGTTCCTCGAGCTCGGCATCCTGTTCCGCCGCGCGCGCTCGAAAGGACTTCCGATCGTGAACCTCTACTCGGGCGGGTACCTCGCGTTCCTGGTCGCGGTCCCGGGCCTCGTCGCGGCGGGGGCGCCGCTCGTCGCGTACCGCGGCCTCTCGGCCGGCGGCCCGGCGCTCGCGCTCGGCGGGATGGGGCTCCTCGCGATCGCGGAGCTGGCGGTCTGCGCGCCGTTCGCCCTCGGACTCGGCGGAGGGCCGACCGCGTGAGCTCGCCCGCGCTCCCCACGCGCTTCGAGCCGTCCGCGCTGGAAGCGAAGTGGCAGGCCGAGTGGGACCGCCTCGCGGCGTTCCGTGCCCCCTCGCCTCCCACGACTCCGATCTTCTCGTTCGTGCTTCCCCCGCCGAACGTCACCGGAGTGCTGACGGTAGGCCACATGCTCGGCGACACCGTACAGGACGTCTTCGCCCGCCAACATCGGATGCGCGGCGCGGCGACGCTCTGGGTGCCCGGGCTCGACCACGCCGGTCTCGCCACCCAGGTCGAGGTCCGCCGGCGGCTCGCCAAGCAAGGGGTGCGGTTCGAGGAGCTCGCGCCCGAGGCGGCCCTCGCCGAGCTCGCGCGGTGGAAGGAGGAGCACGAGCGCCGGATCGTCGAGCAGACTCGGGCCGGAGGCTTCTCGGTCGATTGGACTCGCTACCGATACACGATGGACCCGGCGAGCGTGCGGGCGACCCGGACCGCGTTCGTCGCCCTGTACCGGGACGGCCTGATCTACCGCGGGGAGCGGATGGTCAACTGGGACCCGCGGTTGCGCACCGCGATCTCCGACCTCGAGGTGCAGCACGCCGAGGAGGAGGCGACCCTCTACTCCGTCCGGTACGTCTGGGCCGACGGGAGCCTGGGCGGGCTCGAGGTCGCGACGGTCCGTCCGGAGACGATCTTCGGGGACGTCGCGGTCGCCGTCCATCCCGACGACGAGCGTCACCGGGACGCCGTGGGCCGGTTCGTGATCGTCCCCGTCAGCCACCGACGCGTGCCGGTGATCGCCGACCCGGCGGTCGACCCCGCGTTCGGCGCCGGCGCGCTCAAGGTGACGCCGCGGCACGACCCCGTGGACCGGGAGATCGCCGAGCGGCATCCCGACCTCGTGACGCCCGTGGAGATCTTCGACGACGCGGCTCGCCTCACCGGGGAGTGGGTGCCCTCGCCGTTCCGGGGTCTCGACCGGGAGGCGGCGCGGGCGAAGGTCGTCGAGGAGCTCGCCCGGGAAGAGCTCCTGGTCTCCCAGCGGCCGTACCGCCACTCGGTCGGCCGTTCGGAACGGTCGGACGCGATCGTCGAGCCCCGGATGTCCGTGCAATGGTTCGTCCGGATGGCCCCGCTCGCGACCCCGGTGGTCGCCGCGGTGCGTTCGGGAGAGATCCGGATCCATCCGGAGCGCTGGACGCTCACGTTCTTCCGGTGGATGGAGAGCATCCAGGACTGGTGCATCTCGCGCCAGGTGCTCTGGGGGCACCGGGTCCCGGTGGAGCACTGCCGTGCGTGCGGGAAGCTGACCGTCACGGTCGAGCCCCCCACGCGCTGCGAGCACTGCGGCTCGACCGAGCTGACCCCGGACCCGGACGTCCTCGACACCTGGTTCTCCTCGTGGCTCTGGCCCTTCTCGGCGCTCGGCTGGCCCGAGCCGACGGCGGACCTCGCGGGGTACTACCCGACCACCGTCCTCGTGACGGCGCGCGAGATCATGTTCTTCTGGGTCGCCCGGATGATGATGTCCGGCTACCGGTTCACCGGCACGAAACCGTTCTCGGACGTCGTCCTGACCGGCCTCCTGCTCGACGCCCAGGGCCGGAAGATGTCGAAGCACCTCGGCAACTCGCCCGAACCGCTCGACGTGATCCGAGAGCGCGGCGCGGACACCCTGCGGTTCGGACTCGTCTACCCGAACCCGACCTCCGAGGACGGGCCGTTCCGCCCTGCGTCGCTGGACGCCGCGCGCAACTTCCTCACGAAGCTATGGAACCTCGTCCGGTTCACGCTCGTCCACGTGCCGTCCGGGACGCCACCGGTGGAACACGCCCCGACGCTCGGTCCGGCGGCGGCGCTCGAGAACCGGTGGATCCTCTCCCGGTACCGTCGGGCGGCGGAGGAGGTCGACGCGGCGCTCGCCGCCTTCGAGCCGACGCGCGCCGCGACGGTCCTGCACCACTTCCTGTGGCACGATGTCGCCGACCGGTACGTGGAGATCTCGAAGGAAGCGCTCAGCGGCCGCCGCGGTGACCCCGCCGAACGCGAGACCGAGGCCACGCTCCTCTTCGTCGTCGAGCGGAGCCTCCGGCTCCTGCACCCGTTCGTCCCGCACGTGACCGAGGAGCTGTGGCACGCGCTCCCCCATTCGGGAGAGCTGCTCGCGACCGCGGCGTGGCCCCGTTCCGACGAGGCACCGAGCGACCCAGTCGCCGAGGTCGCGATGGAGACCGTGCTGGAGGCAGTGCGCCTGCTGCGGAACCTTCGCGCGGACGAACAGGTCCCTGCCACCGCGACCCCCCCGGCCTGGATCCGACCGGCCGGCCCGGAGGTCGGGGAGGTACTGACCGCTCAGCTCGCCACCGTGGCCCGACTCGCGCGAGTCGAACCTCTCCACCTCCTCCCCGCCGACGCCCCAACGCCCGGCGGCGTGGCGAGCCGCGTGGCCCCGTTCGGGGAGTGTTATCTCACGCGGCCGGCGACCTCTCCCGGCGCGGT
>JASHUL010000075.1 GCA_030039995.1 Thermoplasmata archaeon | reverse complement strand
CGACCCGGTACCGTCCCGGCGACGGCGGCTACGTCCTGCGGGGGACGAAGATGTTCACGTCGAACGCCGTCTCGGCCGGGACGGTCCTCGTCTTCGCGACCCGCGACCCGGCGCTCCGCAGCCACGGGATCTCGGCGTTCATCGTACCCCCGGGGACCGGCGGGTTCTCGGTCGCCCAGCGGCTCGAGAAGCTGGGGTTGCGGGGGAGCGAGACGACCGAGCTCGTGCTCGATGATGTTGGGCTCCCGCCGGACGCGATGCTCGGGCCCGAAGGAGCGGGGTTGAAAGTCGCGCTCTCTGCGCTGGCGGGCGGTCGGGTCGGCATCGCGAGCTGCGCGCTCGGGGTCGCGGAGGCGGCGTTCGAGGAGATGGTCCGCTCGGTCCGCGGCGCCGACGAGGAATGGAAGCGGAGTCGGCTCGCGGTCGCCTACTCCGAGCTCGCCGCGGCGCGAGCGCTGGTCCGTGAAGCCGCGGCGCGCAAGGACGCGGGAGCCCCGTTCGTCCGGGCCGCGTCGACCGCGAAGTTGGTCGCGTCACGAGCGGCCGTCGCGATCGCGTCGGCCGGGGTGGACGCCGCCGGACCGGCGGGCGCCCGCGTCGGACATCCGGCCGAGCGGCTCCTGCGCGACGCCCGGGTGTTCCCGATCGTGGAAGGAACGACCGAGATCCAGCAGCTGATCCTCGCGCGGAGCCTGCTGGACCCGGCCGAGTCGCCAAACGATTACTAGGACACCGACCTCGTCACGGCCGTGCCCTCCCATTCTTCCCGGGCCGCGCCGCCGCCGACCCCCGCGAGCGGCGGCTCGGGCCTCGTCGACCTCGACGCAACCGCGCTCGACCCGGAACTCAAGGCCGTGCTGCGGCAGGACGGCATCTCCCGGCTCTTCCCCCCTCAGGCGGCCGCCGTCGACCCCGTCCTCGCCGGAGAATCGCTCGTGCTCGCCTGCCCGACGGCGAGCGGGAAGTCGCTGGTCGCCTATCTCGCGCTCTTGCGCGCCGCGCGCGCCGGCCGCACGGGCTTGTATCTCGTGCCGCTCCGAGCCCTCGCGCAGGAGAAGGCGGAGGAGCTCGCGCGGTTCGAGCCGCTCGGTCTCAAGGTCGGGATCTCGATCGGGGACTTCGACCTGCCTGCGGAAAAGCTCGAGCGATTGGACGTGCTGGTCGCGACCAGCGAGAAGGCGGACGGACTCCTGCGTCGGGGGAGCCCCTGGCTCGACCGGCTCGGGGTCGTCGTCGCCGACGAGGTCCATCTCCTGCGCGACCCGGACCGCGGGCCGACGCTCGAAGTGTCCCTGACGCGGTTGCGACGTTCGTACCCGGGGCTCCAGATCGTCGCGCTGTCGGCGACCGTGGGCAACTCGACCGAGCTCGCGGAGTGGCTCGGGGCCCGGCACATCGCGAGCGATTTCCGCCCGGTCCCGCTCAAGCGGGGAGTCTACTACGACGGCCGGGTCACCTTCACGGACCTCTCGGTTCGAGACCTCGAGCCGCCCGGCGAGGCCGTGCCGAGACTGGTGCGGACCGTCGTCGAGGAAGGGGGTCAGGCGCTCGTGTTCGTCAATACGAGGAAGGCGAGCGAGCAGGTCGCGGAGTCGCTCGTGCCGACCGTCCGCCGGCTCCTGAGCGCCGACGACCGCGAGGGGGTCCGGGAGGCGGTCGCGGCGCTCGGCGAAGCGTCCGACGAGGAGACCGAGGGGCTGCGGCGTCTCTCCTCGCTGATCCCGAACGGGGTCGCCTACCACAACGCCTCCTTGACGAACGCCGAACGGCGCGTGGTCGAGCGCGCCTTCCGGGACCGCCACCTGAAGGCGCTGGTCGCCACACCGACCCTCGCCGCCGGCATCAACCTGCCGGCCCGTCGGGTGGTCGTCCGCGACACCACTCGGTACGACGACCGGCTCGGTATGCAGGCGCCGATCCCCGCGACCGAGGTCCATCAGATGCTCGGGCGCGCCGGGCGCCCCCGCTACGACTCGGCCGGGGAAGCGCTGATCGTCGCGCGCAGTCCCGACGACGAGGACCGGCTCCTGGACCAATACCTCTCGGCCGAGCCCGAGACCGTGGTCAGCCGGCTCGCGGCCGAGCCGGCGCTCCGGATGCACGTGCTCGCGCTGGTCGCGAGCGGCGCGGTGTCCGGCGAGGACGACCTCGAGTCGTTCTTCGCGGCGACGTTCTACGGGCACACCCTGCCGCTCGCCGAGCTCCGCGGGACGGTCTCGACGGTGCGGGCGTTCCTCGAGGAGCACGAGTTCCTCGAGCCGGGGACCTCGCTCCGGGCGACGCCGTTCGGCCGGATGACGAGCGAACTGTACCTCGACCCGTTGAGCGCCGTGGTCCTGCGGGGCGCGCTCGATCGCGCGCCGCTGGGGGTCGGGGCGTTCGCGCTGCTCGCGGCCGTCGCCGCGACCCCGGACCTGCCGCCGTTGTTCCTGCGACGCGGAGAGGAGCCGGACCTGCTCACCCGGTACACGGACGAAGCCGAGGAGCTGCTCGTCAAGCCCGAAGAGTCGCCCCTCGACCTCGACCTGGAGAGCTTCCTCGCGACCTTGAAGACGGCGTCCGTGCTCGAGGCGTGGGTCAACGAGGTGCCGATCCTCGAGATCACCCAGCGCTTCGGGATCGGGGCGGGGGACCTGCGCTCGAAGGTCGAGGACGCGGAATGGCTCCTGTTCGGCGCGGGGCGACTCGCGAGCCGATTCCAGCGCCGGCTCGGCCGGACGATCGACGACCTCTCGACCCGGGTCCGCTACGGCGCGGGCGAAGAGCTGCTCGACCTCGTACGCCTTCGGGGGATCGGCCGAGTCCGGGCCCGGCGGCTCTACGCCGCGGGCTATCCGGACCGCGAGTCGCTACGGAACGCGCCGCTCGACCGGCTCGAGCAGGCCCTCCGCTCGCGGCACCTCGCGGAGATGGTCATCCACCAGGTACGTCGTCCGGGGAGCCCGGAGCCGACGCGCCCGGCGCCGCCTCGCGCGCCGCCCACTCCAGCGCCGAGGACGACGCGGTCCACGCGACGGACGCTCGAGGAGTTCCCGGGGGAACCGGAGCGATGAGCCACTCGTCGACCGGCGCGAGGACTCGGAGCACGGACCGGGTGCCTCCACTGCCGCCCGGTCGCACGTCGCGTCGCACGTAGCCGGCCTGTTCGAGTCGGACGATCCGTCGCCAGAGCGTCGTCGCGGGGAGGGGTGTCTCGCCCGCGGCGCGGGCGAGTCGCGCCTCCGAACGGCGCACCTCGCCGACCCGGGCCGCCGAGCCGTGGACGGCCTCCTCGATCGCCCGGACCACCCGAGGTTCGATCGAGAGGGCGCCCCGGCGGGGACGGAGCGAGGTGAAGATACCGGGGCGACGCGCGGACTCCGAGACCAGCGACCGGCGCAGGAGGTCGACCGAGCGCGCGGCGCCCCCGCCGTCGGCCACGGCCCGCTCGACGCACGCATCGACCAGGGACGCGGGCGGCGGCCGGCCGAGCGCCCGCTCGGCACGGTCGGCGACCACGCGACGGAGTTCCCGGGGTTCGTACGGCGCGAGGCGCACGAACGGCCCGATGCGCCAGCGACCGTCCAGCTCTACCTCCGCCCGTCGCACCGCCTCGGGGGTGCCGGCCAGGACCACCCAAACGGACGGGAGCCCATGCTCCCCCTCGGGGAGGAAACGGTCCGGCTCCCCGACCGCCCGCAGGATCGGGCCGAGCTCGGGGCCTCCCGGCCGGAGGTCGTCCAGGACAAGCACGACCGGACGCCCCTCGCGACGCAGTCGGCGGAGAAATCCGGCGAGGACCTCGAGCAGCGGAAACCCCCGTCCATCGAACCCGTCGTCCCACGCGCGCAACAGCTCCGTCGCGACCCCGTGCGGGCCACGGCAGCGGGCGGTCCGCACCGAGGTCACCCGGGGGGAGAGCCCGGGTCCGGACGAACGGATCCGGTCGGCCGCCTCCCGCGCGGCGCGTCGCGCGACGGTCGAGGTGCCGCACCCCCGGGGCCCCGCGACCGCGACCATCCAAGGAGGCGCCGCGTGGGGACTCGGCGGGTCGAGGCGGCGGACGACCTCGAGCACCTCCGCCTCACGTCCGAACACGACCGGTGGGAGCCAATCCTCGGCGAGAACCTCGGGATGTACGGTGGGGAGCATGAAACATTGTATTACTATCTGTTATAAGAATTCTAATTTTTTCACCGTTCACGGCGGGAAAGCGCTATCCCCCGGCCTCCCTCGGGACGACGGATGGCGGCGCCGTCCCCCTCCGCCAACTCGCACCCGCTGCACCGGCTCGTCCTGAACCTCCTGCTAGTGATCGTCCTCGCGGTCGCGCTCTACTCGCTGTTCACGATCTTCAACAAGCTCGTCCTCTCGCCGTTCTCGCGCGAGGAGATCCTCCTGCTCGAGGCGGGGGCGATCCTCCTCGTTGCCTACGCGCTCGCCCGAGCGTTCACGAGCGCGAGCGACGAGGTGCTGCGCCGTCGCGGCCAGACGCGCCACGGTGCGACCCTGCGGATCTTTCTGAACCTCGTCGTCGCGGTCGTGGCGATCCTCGCGCTGTTCGACCTGGCGGGAGTCTCCGCCGAGTCGATCTTCCTGGGGAGCGCGTTCGCCGGGATCGTCCTCGGGCTCGCGGCGCAGACCGTCCTCTCCAACGTGTTCGCGGGACTGCTGCTCGTGCTCGCGAATCCGTTCCGGCCGGGGGACCGGGTGAGCTTCATCTCGTCCAGCTACGGAGCGTTCGCGCCGAGCTACCCGCACGAGATGGTCTACCCGAGCTACGCGGGGGTCGTCGAGGACGTGGAGCTGCTCTACACGATCCTTCGGCTCGACGTCGGCGGCATCGCGAAGATCCCGAACTCCGTGGTGCTCGGTGCGCTCGTCCTCCAGCCGAAGCCGGGCGTCGAGAAGGCGCACCGGGTCCGCATGACGTTCCCGCTGACGGTCCCGGTGCCGGTCGTCGAGTCTGCGCTGGACGGGGTCCGCGCGGCGTTCCCCGAGGAGACCGCCCGCGCCCCGCCCCGACTCGAAGTCGTCGACATTTCGGCCGCGAGCTGGGACGGGGTCGTCCTGCTCTGGTCGCCGATCCTGGACGACGGCACGGTCCGGGACCGTGTCCTGCGCGCGGTACTCGCCCGGCTGCCGACGGCCTCGCCGGCGGCGGCCAAGTGACGGCTCCCGCCGGGGGCCTTTAAATCCGCTCGGGGCTCGGGCCGGCCCGAGAGAACGTATGGGCCATCGCGTCACGCTCATCCCGGGAGACGGTATCGGACCCGAGGTCACCTCGGCGGCCCGTCGGGTCGCCGAGG
>JASHUL010000074.1 GCA_030039995.1 Thermoplasmata archaeon | reverse complement strand
CGCGGCCCCGGACGACCCTCCGACGAACAACCCTTCCTCCCGAGCGAGCCGCCGGGCCATGAGGAACGACTCGCTGTCGTTCACCTCCACGAACTCGTCGAGGAACTGGAAGTGGATCGACTTCGGGATCATGTCCTCGCCGATCCCCTCCACGAGGTACGGCACCGCGCGTCCGAGCTCGTGCGTGCGGAAGTATTCCCCCAGGATCGACCCTTTCGGGTCGACCGCGACGATCCGCACGTCGGGCCGGTGTTCCTTGAAGTACCGGCCGACCCCGCTCATCGTACCCCCGGTCCCGACGGTGCCGATGACGGCGGCGAGCGACGCGCCTCCGTCCCGATCGAGTTCGGGTCCGGTCGTCCGGTAGTGCGCCTCGGGGTTCCCCTGGTTCTCGTACTGGTTGGGGTAGTACGCGCCCGGGATCTCGCGGGCGAGGCGGCGGGCGACCGAGTAGTGGCTCATCGGGTGGTCGGGGGGGAGACCGCTGGGCGTCACGATCACCCGCGCCCCGTACGACCGTAGCAGCCGGATCTTCTCCGAGCTCATCTTGTCCGGCAGGACGAACACCGCCCGGTAACCGCGGATCGCGGCCACCAGCGCGAGCCCGACACCGGTGTTCCCGCTCGTCGCCTCCACGATCGTCCCTCCGGGCTTGAGCAGCCCTTTCGCCTCCGCGTCGTCGATCATCAGGGGGCCGATCCGATCCTTGACCGAGCCTCCCGGGTTCAGGAACTCGAGCTTCGCCAGGACCCGGTAGGGGAGCCCGTGCGTCACCCGGTGGAGCGGGACGACCGGAGTGTTCCCGATGAGGTCGAGAACGGACGCCGGAGGCGAGCGAGGGCTCGGCACGAGGGGCGCGATGCGGGCCTCCTCCTAAACACTTTGGAAACCCGTAGTTCCCGCGGCGACCGGGGTTGGCGTTCGTCCGGTTGGTTCGTACTGGTCCGTTCCCCTCCGCCCGATGTATTAAGGGCGTTCTCCGGCTCGTAACCTTGCGGCGGCGACGATGATCGGAGCCCTCGAAACGGAGGTACTCGCCTCGCTTCGGGAGCTCGGGGAGGCCCCCGCCCGGGACGTGCGCAAGGCGCTCGAGAAGGGCGGAACGCGCGTCGCCTATACGACCGTCGCGACGATCCTCGCCCGACTGTTCGACAAGGGGCTCGTCCGGCGTCGCCGGGAGACGTGCCGAGGCGGCGAACGGTACGTCTATCGGCCCGCGGACGTCGAACAAAAGTATCTCTTGAACCTCCTTAAGGGGGTCGTCGCCATGTTCGGCCCGGCGGGGGTCGTCCACCTGAACGAGGAGATCGCGAAGCTCAATCCGTCCGAGGAACGGGACCTGCGCCGACGTCTCGGGTTGGACCGACCCTGAGAGCGGAACGATGACGGCGCCGGTCGTCGGGCTCGTCGTCCTCCCCGTCGCCGCCTGGGTCGCGTTGGGGGGCGGGCTCTGGCTCGCGTTCCGGCGTTCGACCTCGGCGCTCGTCTTCCGGCTCGCCGCGGTCTTCCTCGCGTTCTGGGCGGTTCTCGCGACGACCGGCGTCGCCTGGCTGGTCGCCGCCGGGGGGTGGTCGGCCGTTCCGCGCCTTCTCGCCGCTCCGCAGATCATCTTCGAGCCGGGATTCGCGCTCGTCTGGCTCTCCGGCGCGGTCGGCGCGTTCGGGATCTTCCTCATCGCGTTCCTCCTGAGCCAGCTCGTCGGTCGCGGGTACCTCGCGCTCCACCGGCCCCGGCCGATGGCGTGGCCGGACGCGCTGCCGCGACCGGGGAACCCGACCGAGCTCCTGGTCTTCCGTTCGGCGCGCCCGGACGCGCTCTCGTTCACCCTCCTCGAGCTGCGGGGGCCGATGCGGGTCGAGCGACGGGACGTGATCCTGCTGTCCGACGGGTTGATCCGCCGCCTGAGCGGAGCGGAGCTCGAGGCGGTCGTCGCGCACGAGCTCGGGCACATCCGAGAGCTCGACGGCCGGTACCTCACCTTCTTCCGCACCCTGTCCCGGATGATGATCTGGGACCCGATCTTCGCGTTCCTCGCGATCCGACTCACCGAACGCGAGGAGTTCCGAGCCGATGCCGACGCGGTCGAGTGGACCCGCCGGCCGCGAGCGCTCGCCCGCGCGCTCTACAAGGCGGCGGCCGGACAAGACGACCGACGGGGTCCGACCCCGGGTCTCCTCGGGGGCGGGGGTCGGCGGGGACGGCGGCAAGCGGCCGAGCGGATCCGGCGACTCGTCGCGCTCGCGGAGAGCGGGCGGTTCCCGGAGGAGCTCGTTGACTAGTCGGCGGTTCCGACGCGTCGCGGCGACCGTCGCCGTCTCGCTCGTCGCCCTTCTCCTCTCGTTGGTCGGACCGTCCGGCGCGGCGCTGGCCGCCGGCTACCCTCCGTTGCCGGTCGCGCTGGACCGTGGGTTCCTCGGCAATCTATCGGCCCCGACGCTCACGCCCGGGGACGCCGGCGCGATCGTGTTCACGGTCGGGGATCCGCTCTCGACCGCCCTCGTCGGAGCCGAGCTCACCTTCCAGGTCTACGCGTTCAACGGCTTTCCCGGCAACGCGACCGCGACGGTCTCCGTCGCCGGAGCGCCGGTGCTCTCGAACGCGACCAGCTCGGGCGGTTCGGTCGGCGTCTCGGTGGGCACCCTCGGCGTCGGAGGGCTGTTCCGAGGTTCGGTCGCGGTCGCGACCTCGTCCTCGACTCCGAGCGGGGCGTTCGCGGTCCGCACGGCGCTGTCGTTCGCGTCGAACGGGACCGACTATCGGCTCGAGTCGAGGGGCTGGTTCAACGCGACGGTCTGGTCCGAAGCGACGGAGCTGCCGAACGGCAGCGCGACGCTCAACCTGACGGTCCTCGGGGTGTCGGGGGTGATCCCCGAGACGGCGGTCGTGACCACGACGTCGTCGTACGCGACCGCGCTCGCCGTCGTGCTCGCCGCGGCGGCCGTGTTCGTCGGGATCGGCGCCTACCTTTACTTCCGCCGGGGACCCGCGTCGACGTCCGGCGCCCGGTAAGCGTTCGACGACCACCAGGCCCCGAGCGCTTTCGGAAGCAGTCGGACGAGCGAGGGCGACCGGCGCAAGAGTTGCCGGGCGACGTGCGTGGGGAAGTCGATGTCGCCGAACGCCACGATCGTCGCGGAGAGCTCGGCACCGGCGAGTGCGGCGACCACCGCGTCCAGTTCCGGGTCGGACAACCGCGTGAACAACCGCCGCAGGTAGAGCGCTCGGCGGAACTCCTCCCCGAGCTCCGCGCGCCAGCGTCGGTCGTACTCGGCGAGCGTCGATTCCGAGACATCCCCGCGTCGCAGCGCGTCGTCCGCGACCTCCGCGAGGATCTCCGCGCACCGCATCCCGGTGAAGATCCCCCCACCGGAGAGCGGCTTGACCTGAGCCGCCGCATCGCCGACGAGCACCACGCCGGCGCCGTGGGTCTTCGGTACCGAGCCGATCGGGATCCCCGACACCAGGTAGGCGGTCGGGCTCGCGAGCCGGGAGCCGAAACGTCCGGCCAGGTAGTCGAGGAGTCGGTCGAAGTAGACCCGGGCGCTCGTCCCATCGGCGTCGGCGGCGATCCCGACCCTCGCGCCGCCCGCGCCGTCGGGGATCCACCATCCGAAGAGCCCCGGGGCGAATCGGCGCCCGAGGTACACCTCCACCTGCTCGACGTCCCCCGGGCTCCGGGGGTACTCCGCCTCGAACGCGGGAAGGATCTCGACCGGTCGGCGAAGGCGGAACGCCCGGGCGACCGCGCTGGAGACCCCGTCCGCGCCGACCACGAGTCGCGCCGCGACCTCGCCCGTTCCGCCGTCGACGTCGGTGACCCCGAGGACGGTGCGGCCGTTCTCCGTCCGGACGATCCCGTCGAACCGGACTCCCGTCCGGTACCGCGCCCCCGCGCGTGCCGCCCGATCGGCCAGGTGCACGTCGAGCGCGCCGCGGTCGATCACGAACGCCCGGGGGGCGTCGGCTTTGAAAGAGACCGACCCGAGGCTCGGCCCGAACACGGACGCGCCCCGGACCGACGTCCGCACGAACGAGCTCGCGCCGGCCAGGTCCAGCACGCGCTGCGAGACGAGACCCGCGCATTGCACCGGCAGCCCGATGCGGCCGTGCTCCTCGAGCACGAGCACGTCGTGGCCGCGGCTCGCGAGCCGATGCGCAGCGGTGCTACCGGCGGGGCCTCCCCCGACGACGACGACCTCGGCCGCGTCCACGCCGTGCGACAGCGGGCGCCGACCAAAAGGGCGCGGGACGCCCTACGCGGAACGCCAGGGCGTCGGTACGAGGTCGGTCCGTTGCCTCGGTTGAACCGCCGACGCTTCCACGGGGACCGCCAGACCCTGGTCGAAGGCGAGTCGCCCGGTCCAGGCGATCATCGCCCCGTTGTCCACGCACATCGCGCGCGGCGGCGCGAACATCGTCCCTCCCCGTTCCTCGACCATCGAACGGACCATCGCGCGCAGCCGCTCGTTGCAGGCGACGCCGCCCCCGAGCACCACGGTGTCCCGGTGGCGATGGGCGAGGGCGCGCTCGGTGATCTCGGTCAGCATCGCGTAGGCGGTCGACTCGACCGAGAACGCGAGGTCGGGGCGAGCGACGCCCTTTCGGTACTGGGCGAGCGCCGCCGTCATCATCCCGGAGAACGCCACGTCCATCCCGTGGACGGAGTATGGGAGTTCCACGAGCTCGCCTCCCTTCCGCGCCTCCAGCTCGAGCGCCGGTCCCCCCGGGAACGTACCGCCGAGCTCGATCCACAGCTTATCGAGGAAGTTCCCGATCCCGACGTCGAGCGTCTCGCCGAGCACCCGGTATC
>JASHUL010000073.1 GCA_030039995.1 Thermoplasmata archaeon | reverse complement strand
CGCGGCGAGCGTCGGCTTTCCGGCGCGCACCGCGATCCCGTGGAACAGCAGCTTGCCGAGCCGCGGGAGGATCCGGGGAAGATGGTCCCGTTCGCCCACCGAGCTGCCGCCGGTGGCGAGGACGAGGTCCGACGACCGGAGGGCACGCCGGATCGCGGCCTCGATCCGTCGCGGGTCGTCGGGGATCGGGGGCATCGGGCGCGCGACCCCGCCGGCCGCGGTGACGACCGCCGAGAGGGTGGCATTGTTGCTCTCGAAGATCCGGCCGGGGACCTCCCGATCCCCGGGCCCGAGGAGCTCGTTGCCGTTCGGCAGCACGGTCACGACGGGTCGGGCGTAGACCCGAACGTGCGGCACGCCGCATGCCGCGAGGGTACCGAGCGCGGTGGCCGCGAGCACCTCGCCCCGACGCACGAGCACCCGGCCGCGGGGAAAGTCGTGGCCCGGACGGGAGAAACGGTCGCCGGGCGTCACGGGTCGGACGACCCGGATCCGGGCGCCCGTTCGCTCGACCTCTTCGAAGATCACGACCGCGTCCGCCCCGCGGGGGAGCGCCCCGCCGGTGGCGATCGCGACGGCCTCGCCGGGGCCGAGACGACCCGAATACGCTTGTTCGGCGAATACTTCGCCCACGACGCGTAGTTCGACCGGATGGCGGCGAGCGGCCGCGCGAGTATCGGCCGACCGCACCGCGTACCCGTCCCACGTCGCTCGGGCAAAGCTGGGGACGGCGCGCGGAGCCCGATAGGTGATCGCCGCGACCCGACCGAACGCCGACTCGACGCGCACCCGTTCGGTACGCGCGATCGGCCGCGCCGCCGCGAGCAAGCGTCGCCGGGCGGTGTCGACCGGTGTGAGCCGGCCGAACGCGTGCATCTCCATCGTCGCTCCGGCCCTCCTAACGGACCCCTTCGAGCCAGCGCGCGGCCGCGCGGTTGCCCGCGCGCAGACACCCGCGGAGGTCCTCGCCTTCGAACCACGCCGCGTAAAAGCCCCCTCGGAAGGCGTCCCCGGCCCCGACGACGGTGCGAATCGACCGCGGGCGCTGCCCGTCGACGTGCACCGCACCGCCCCGATCCCAGGCGCTCGTCCCTCGACGACCCTCCGTTCGCACGACGAGCGGCACCCAGGCGAGCAGCTCCGGGGGCCTCCGCGCCCCGAGCGATCGTACGATATGGTCGATCTCCGCCCGGTTGCCGAACAGGACCTCGCTCCCGAGAAGAAGCCGCCGAAGACGCGCTCGGTCCCAGCGGTACCGGACCTCCTGGGCCGGGTCCGCGGCCACCCGAACGCCTCGCTTCGCCCCTGCTTCGAGCAACCGGAGCTGCTGGTCGGGAGGGCCGGTGGTCAGGTGCAGCCAAGAGTACTCGCCCAACCAGGGATACCGGACGGGGGTCCCGACGCCGTCGGCCATTGGCCCCTGGTCCATCAGCGTGCGCTGGTGGGCTCGACGGTCCTCGAGGATGTACGCGGTGGGCGTGGGGACGGCGCGCACTCGCTCCACACCCCGAAGGTCGACGTGGGACCGGCGCAGCCGGGTCCAGAAGGTCGCGGGAAAATCGTCGCCGACTCGGGAGACGAGGCCGGCGGCGACCCCGTACTTCGCCGCCGTGAGCGCGATGTTCGCCGCCGTGCCCCCCAGCTCGACCCGGTGCGCCTCGACCGGGACGGTCCGATCGTGGGTGGGAAAACGGGGCAGTCGGAGGAATCGGTCGACGTTGACGTGCCCGGAGACGAGAAGGTCCCTCGGTCGGTCCGCGATCGGGTCGTGCATCGGAACGGACGGCGGCGAGAAGGCTCTCGGTGCATAGCGCTTCGGGGGCCCTCCGCTCGGCCTTAAGGGGTCCGAGCGCTCCGGCGCGCCCAACATGCTGGTCGAAGGGGCCATCTTAGACGCCGACGGGCCCCGGCCCGCGTACGTCCGGTTCCGGGACGGGACGGTGGTGGAGACCGGGAAGGTCGGAACCGACTCCCGTCGCGGACGGGACCACAAGCTCCGCGGGGTCGTGATCCCTTCGCCCGTCAACAGTCACACCCATCTGGGGGACTCGCTCTCGACCCGTGAGCCCCCGCCCGGCCCGGTCGCCCGGCTCGTGCGCCCGCCGCACGGCTACAAGTTCCGATTGCTCGCGGAAGCGTCCGCCGAAGCGAAGCTGCGAGCGCTCCGAGGGGCGTTCGAGCGCATGCGCCGCGACGGGATCGCCGCGGTGGTCGACTTTCGCGAAGAAGGCGTCGAGGGCGCGCGCCTCTTTCGGAGGGCCGCGCACGGCCTGCCGATCCGTACGGTGATCCTCGGCCGCCCGCTCCTTCGCCCCGTCGACGGTCGGGAGCTCGCCGAGCTCTTGCGCGTCGCGGACGGGGTCGGGTTGTCGAGCGCTCTCGAAGAGTCGCACGCGACGCGCGCCGTGGTCGCTCGCGCGTGCCGGGCGCGCGGCAAGCGCTACGGGCTGCACGCGAGCGAGGCCCGGCGCGAGCTTCCCGACTCGTATCTCGACCCTCGGCCAGACCTGTTGATCCATCTCGCCAAGGCGCACCGGTCGGACCTCGAGGTCGTGCGGGACGCGGGCGTCGCGGTCGCGGTCTGCCCCCGGTCGAACGCTCTGTTCGGCCGTCAGCCCGACCTCGAGAGCATGGAGCGGCTCGGACTCACCGTGCTCCTCGGGACCGACAACGCGATGTTCCACGCCCCCTCGATCTGGAGGGAACTCGAGTTCGCGTACGTAGGCACGCGTCTCCGACATCGACCGGTGTCGGCGGCGTTCCTGGCGCGCTCCGCGCTGGTCGAGCCGTGGCGCTGGCTCGGGCTGCCCGCGGCGGCCCGCGTCGCGCCCGGAATGCCGGTCCCGCCCCTCGTGCTGCGCCTTCCGCCGGAGGACCCGGCCTACCAGGTCGTCACCCGGACGACCGAACATCTTATCGTTCCGGTCGGGCCCGGGGCCCGGGAGCCGCCGGTCCGATGAAGTACGACGAGCTGTTCGCGCTCCTTCGGCGCCGCGGCGTCCTCTGGCCGACCGCCGAGATCTACGGAGGGGCCCAGGGGCTCTACGACTACGGTCCGCTCGGAACGGCCCTCAAACGACGTGTCGAAGAGGCCTGGACCGCCTGGTTCGTCGGGCTCTCCCACGACTACCACCTGATCGAGCCCGCGGAGATCCTGCCGGAAGCGGTCGTCCGCGCCTCGGGTCACCTGGAGAACTTCACGGACCCCGAGATCACCTGCGAACAGTGCCACTCGGCGTTCCGTGCGGACACGATCCTCGAGAAGGTGCGGCCCGAGGGGGTCGACGGACTCTCGCCGACCCAGATCGCCGAGATCGTGAGCGCCCGGGGGCTCCGATGCCCGAACTGCGGGTCGAACGCCCTCAGCGTCCCGAAGGCGTTCAACATGATGTTCGGGGTCGACTTCGGCGTCACGGGGAAGGAGCGGGCGTACCTGCGGCCCGAGACCGCTCAGGGGAGCTACCTATCGTTTCCCCGGATGTGGGACGTCGGGCGTCGGGCGCTCCCGCTCGGCATCGCGGTCGTGGGGCGGGCGTACCGGAACGAGATCGCGCCCCGTCAGGTGCTGTTCCGTCTCCGTGCGTTCACCCAGGCCGAGCTGCAGATCTTCTTCGACCCGGCGC
>JASHUL010000072.1 GCA_030039995.1 Thermoplasmata archaeon | reverse complement strand
CCGTCGAGCGCGAGGGCCGCCGAAATGACGACGGTATAGAGGTGAGTGTACCGGCCGATCCTCAGCTGGAGCAGCGCGTCTTCCTTCGCGTGTTCCAGGTCCTCCGGGGCAGGGACCGTCACCGACCGGGGTGCCGGGGCCTTACCCTTGGGCGTGCCACCCTTGGCCATAAAACCAACAACCTGTCGAATTCATGGGTCGGGCATGTTACTTTATCCTTCGCATTCCGCCCGGCGCGCCGGTCGGGCGACTCGGGTCGCGGCGACGAGTACCGCCGCCGCCCGGACCCACCGCTCGGGGTGCTGGCCCAGCTGCTCCTCGACCGCGACGAGATGGGTCCAGGCCTTGGGATCCGTGGCGACCGCGGCGATCCGCAACGGGTCGGGGCCGAGGGCCGGAGCGACCGCCATCACTTCGTCTACGCGAAATCCGGCCCGTTCCAAATCGGTACGGACGACCTCCGCGGCCGGTCGGTCGAATGTTCCCGGATGGTCCTTTCGCCATCGCTCCGCGACGTAGCCTTCCCGACCGGCACGCAGGGTCACGAGCGGCACCGCCGATCGGAACAGGCGGGCGACGCTCCGCGCGGGGAGACGGGCGAGATATCGACTGTGCTCGCCGGGGCCGGGAGCGATCTCGAGAACGAGGCGTCCGGACGGACGCACGAGTCCCCGCAGGCGGTCGAGAAGGCGACCGCTCTCCGGGCCCGCGAACCCGACCAAGTTCCCGAGTCCGACGACGACATCGAAGACGGCCTCGGAGAACGGAGGGAAAGCGACATCGCCGACCACGAGGTCCGGCCGCGACGGAGCAGGTCCAGAGGAGACCCAACGATCGCGCAACTCGTCCAACATCTTTCGGGAGAGGTCGAGAGCGACGGCGCGCGCTGACCGTCCGGGTGCGAGGACCGGGGTGAATCGACCCGGACCGGATCCGGCGTCCAACGCCCACCCCTCGGCGACCGCATGGCGAAGAAGGAACCGCTCTCGGAGCTCGCGGAAGAGATCGCGCTGGGCCGTCCCGGCGTACCGGTCCCACTCGCGCCGTGCCCGATACGGGTCGACCGCGAGGAATCGAGCACGGACCGGTGCCTCCGTACCCAATGCCGGGGGTCCGCGCGGAGAACCTCGGACCCTCGCACGCGAAGTTCCCTGGGCCCGGTGACTTCCGCGGCCCGGGCCTTTGGATTCCGTCCGGAGCTGCCCCACGAACGTGCCCGCCTCGGCCGGCGGCAACCGTCGGCCTTTATAGGGCGCGACCACTGGCCGAACGGGTACAGTGAGCATGCCGTACTACGAGTGCCCGAAGTGCGGTGGCGGGTACGTCATCGACGTCCCGCCGAGCGCCCGGCCGATCTGCGACCGCGACGGGGCCCGACTGAAGAAGGCGAGCGACGCGTCGTACGAGCGGAACGCGCGACGCGACTGAGGTCGCCTCCGTGGCCGTGGACCCTGCCCCGCCATCCTCGCACCCGGTCGAGCGGTACGGTCCGCTCGTCCACCGCTCCGTACGCCACGGGGCGATCGTGTGGATCCTCGCGGTGCTGATCTTCGTCATCGGCATGATCGTCACCCAGGTGGGGTATGGGTCCTCGTACAGCCTGACCCAGAACTACATCAGTGACCTCGGCGCGGCGCATTGCGCGCCGCTCGCGGGCCACGGCACCAACGGCTACGTCTGCTCACCGTGGCACGACGTGTTCAACGTCTCGATCGTCGTGCTCGGGCTCCTGCTGCTCCTCGGCATCGTGCTGATCCGTACCGGGTTTCCGCCGCGGACCGCGCGTACCGTGGGCCTGATACTGCTCGCGCTCGCGGGGATCGGGGCGATCGGGGTCGGGCTGAATCCCGAGGACGTGCGCACCTCGATCCACGTGCTCTCCGCGGCCGTCGCGTTCATCGGCGGGAACCTCGCGCTCATCGTGCTCGGGTTCGCGATGTTCCGCGACACCCGGTGGGACGGGTACCGGGCGTACACGATCCTCTCGGGGATCGTCGGGCTCGTGGCGTTGATCCTCTTCGAAGCGAAGGTCTACGGACCTCTCGGGGTCGGCGGCATGGAGCGGCTGATCGTGGCACCGCTGCTCCTCTGGGCGTTCGTCGTCTCGGTCCATCTCGTCCGCCTGCCGACGTACGCGGCCCCGAAGGGCCTGCCGGGCTCGGGCGGCTGACGCCGCGCGCGTCCGCCCGCCGCTCCCCTCAACACGGCAGCGCAAGCTCCGGGTCGTCGAGCTCGAAGCGGGCGTGGCAGACCGTACACTCGACGTAACAGTGCACCGCGCCGCTGATCGGCGGCGAGAGCGCTCCCCCGCAGGCCGGGCAGGCGGTCGCGTGGCCCGGCGCGAGCTCTTCCGCCCGCGTCATCGGGCCGGCCGCCTCCCTCGGTCCCGCGGCGCTAGACGTCCTTGCCGAACTCTTTGATGTCCGCGGGTCCGGCCTTCTTTTCGACGGGTCCCGCACCCTGCACCATCACGCGGATCTGCTCGACGACCTCGGGGTTGGCGAGTGTCGTGATGTCCCCGTAGTCCATCTGGTTGGAGATCGACGCAAGCACCCGACGCATGATCTTCCCCGACCGGGTCTTCGGCATGTCGGGCACGATCCGCACGGTGCGGGGCCGGGCAATCTTGCCGATCGTCGTCTCGATCGCCTTCGCGACCTTCTCGGCGATCGCCGGGTCCGGCTTGATCCCCGGTTTGACCGCGATGTACAC
>JASHUL010000071.1 GCA_030039995.1 Thermoplasmata archaeon | reverse complement strand
TACTTCTGGGTGTCAAAGCGCCGGTGCGCGATGTCGATCGTGACGCCGCGCTCCCGCTCCTCCTTGAGGTCGTCCATCACCCAGGCGAACTCGAACGTCGCCTTGCCCTTCGCTTCGGCCTCGGCGCGGTACTTGTCGATCTCTTCCTGGCGGATGACACCGGTGTCGAGCAGCAGTCGACCGACGGTCGTCGACTTGCCGTGGTCAACGTGGCCGATGAAGACGATGTTCATGTGGGGCTTCTGCGCCATTCGATGGGGGCTCCGGGCGCGGCCAAAAGGTGCCCCTATTTAGGCGTTCGCTCGGCGTTCGCCGAGAGAAACGCTCGCACGGGGACCGGTCGGACGGACGCGGGAGCCGGGGCCTGAGCGTTCGGCCCGGTTCCGACGCGCGGGGCGAGTTCCCCGGCGTCGAAACCGATTTAGGACGCCGCAAGGTCGCTCGTCTTCGCGGCGCGACGTGCGCCCGCGCCGGCGGTCAGCGATGCTCTGCGAGATGTGCGGTAAGGACGTCGAGCTGACGAGTCGGGTCCGCGTGGAAGGCTCGGTGCTGAACGTCTGCGCCGAGTGTGCCCACTTCGGGAAGGCGGTCGACCCGCCGCCCGTCGCGCCCGCGACCGTGGCGCGTGCCCGACCGACCCTCTACCCCGGCGGTGCGTCGCGCGGGCCGGGGGGCGGTCGGTCCCTCCAAGAACGGGACCTCTACCAGGAGATCGGCGAGATGGAGCTCGCTCCCGACTGGCCGAAGCGGATCCGGATCGCCCGCGAGGGGCTCAAGTGGACGCCGGAGGACCTCGGAAAGAAGCTGAACGAGAAGAAGTCGGTCGTTCTCAAGCTCGAATCCGGTAGTATCCACCCGCCGGACGACCTCGTCCGCCGCGTCGAGCGATTGCTGAAGGTCCGTCTCCGCGCGGACCCGTCGGCGCCCGCCTGACGGACCCGGGCCGACCTCAACGGGCGAGGTGGCGCGCCGTCGGAACGAGGTACTCGAGGATCGCTTTCTGGGCGTGGAGGCGGTTCTCGGCCTGGTCCCACGCTGCCGAGCGGCTCCCGTCGAGCACCTCGTCAGTGATCTCCTGCCCCCGGTGCGCCGGGAGGTCGTGCAGCACGAACGCGTCCTGGGCGGCGAGCCCGAGCAACTCGGAGTTGACCTGAAACCCCTGGAACGCGGCCTCGCGGGCGGCCTGCTCCGCCTCCTCGCCCATCGAGACCCAGACGTCGGTGTAGAGCGCGTCGGCCCCGTGCGCCGCTTCCTTCGGGTCGGACGTGAAGGCGAGCTTCGCCCCGGACGCCGCCGCGAGCTCGAGCGCGGCCCGTGTGATCTCGGGGTTCGGTTCGTACTTCGCCGGGGTCGCCGCCGTCACGTCGAGCCCGACGGCCGCCGCCCCGAGCAAGAGCGAGTGAAGGACGTTGTTGCCGTCCCCGACCCACGCCACGCGGTGCCCGACGAAGCGTCCCCGCCACCGCTCGCGCATCGTGAGCAGGTCCGCGACCGTCTGGCACGGGTGCTCCAGGTCGTCGAGCGCGTTGATCACGGGGATCGTCGCCCATCGGGCGAGCTCGACCTCGTCCGTATGGCGGAAGGCGCGGTAGACGAGCGCATCGCAGTACCGTGAGAGGACTCGGGCCGTGTCCGCGATCGTCTCCCCCCGGCCCAGCTGGAGGTCGCGCGACGACAGGTAGATCGCGTGGCCGCCCAAGTCGTTCACGGCGACCTCGAACGAGACGCGGGTACGGGTCGACGGCTTTTCGAAGATCATCCCGACGTTCTTCCCGCGGAGCACCGGGCGGCGCGTACCCCACTGCCGTTCCGCCTTGAGCCGGGCGGCGCGCTCGAGGAGCGCCGGCAACTCGGGCGCGATGTCCCGCATCGAGAGCAGGTCGTCGGGCGGTTCGGAGGAGACCATCGGGCCGGAGAACCTCTCGGTCCGCTAAAGCGTTCCTCGCCGCCGGGCCCGGAGCCTCGCGGAGGGTTAAGAACCCGACCCGGTTGGCCCGCCCGAGGGAGTCAACGTGCCGGCCCGATCGAAATCCGCTTTGAAACCTCGAACGAGCGCGCGACGCGCCTCCGCCCCCGTCACTCCGTCCACTCGGGCGCGCAAGGTGTTCATGGTGACCGGCGGGGTCACGAAGTTCGCGAAGGCGCATCCCGCGATGGATTTCCGCCTGATGGTACGGCGGGCGTACGACTACGCGCTGAAGGGGATCCCGAACCTCACGAACGACCGGATCGACGGGACCCGGATCTCGTACTTCTCAGACCACTTCTCCCGCCAGTTGAAAGCCGCGAGCATGGTGCAGGACTACCTCGGGATGAACCCGAAGGGGTCGGTCCGCATCGAGTGGGGCGGAGCGACCGGCGGCGAGTGCTTCCAGGCGGCGTACGAGGCGGTCGCGAGCGGACGGATGGACGTCTGCCTCGGGGCGGGTTACGAGACCATGAGCCGGGTCGCGACGTGGAAGGGGAACGAGTTCATCGCGCTCGCCTCCGACACGAACTTCGACTTCCCGCTCGGCGGGTTCTACACGGGGT
>JASHUL010000070.1 GCA_030039995.1 Thermoplasmata archaeon | reverse complement strand
ACGAGGTCGAACGACCCGTGCGCGGCGCGGATCGCGCTCGACAGGGATCGAATTCCTTGGGGATACCGGAACGGTCCGACCGACCGCACTCCCGGCTCGCGCAGCAACTCTTGGTGCGGCCCGGATCCGCTCAACACCAGGTACTCGCCGTCGATCCACGGTCGCAACGCCCGGAACAACTGCAAGGTCTGGATTGCTTGCCCGCCGCCCTTATCGAGGTGAGAATTGACGAACAGCACCCGCATCCGAGAGTTCACTGAGGACCCGCCCCCTGGCCAACCGCCCTGCGGAGCGCCGATACCTACCGAGAAGCCGGTCGCCATATCGCTTTGTCCCGAAGGGACGACCCTCGACGAGGGGGCTCCGGCCCGCCCACCGCCCGGGAGTTCGGGGCCCGCGGAACCGCCCGCTCGACGCCCGAAGTCCCGCTATTAACCCCCCGTCGCTAAAGTACGGCAGATCACACCGGGGAGCGCCCATGAAGATCACGATGATCGGTTGCCCGTTCCAGACCTCCTACGGCTACTACGCCGAGTCGTTGAAGGAGGCCATGGAGAAGAAGTCGGGAGATCCCATCGCCTGGGTCGCCTCGAACTGCGGCTGCGGCGACCCTGCCGAACGAGAGAGGCGCTTCGAGATCCAGTGCTCGGGATTCTTCGAGATGCCGCACCTCCACAACACCGCCTTCAATCCCGAGGGGGCGTCGGCGCACTGGCTCCGGGTCCGGGGGAGTCACCTGAGTTACGCGTTCCGCGCCCGCCGATACTCGTCGCTGTCCGAAGGGGCCGAACTCGTCCACTTCCAGCAGATCTTGAACGCGTACGGGTTCAGCGCGCTCTACCACTGGTTGAACCTCCCCACGGACGCGGCTCGAGTGGTGACCGTCCACGAGCTGGACCCGTACCAAGTCGAGTTTCCCCCCAAGAACGCGGTCTACAACCGGGCCGACGCGATCCACGTCTACTCCGAGGACATGAAGCAGGAGTTGATCAAGCGCGGCGTGCGACCGGAGAAGATCCGCGTGATCCTTCACGGGACGGTCGTCTCGGACCTCCCGCCCGCGGGTCCGCGAGCGGGGATCGTCTTCTACGGGGGACACCACCTCATGTCCGGCAAGGGGCTCCGCACGCTTTTCGAGGGCGTCGCGATCTTGAAACAACGCCTGGGGCCCCGGATGCCGACGGTCAAGATCCACGGGCACTACGGTGATCGGAGCCCCCAACAGGCGCGCCCGATCGCGGAGGAGCTCGGCGTCTCGGACAAGATCGAGTGGCTCCCCGAGTTGAGCATGGATCAGATGGCTCAACTCTACCGTTCGAGCCAGGTCTGCGTCCTACCGTACACCGCCAGCTTTGCTGGGTTGCCGGCCGCGACGGCCGCGGCCGCCGGACTCCCCGTCGTGGCGACCCGGAAGGCCGGGATTCCCGACCATTTGGGGGACTGCGGCATCTGGATCGACGAGAACAACCCCACGCAGCTCGCGGACCGCGTCCTCGAGCTGTTGGACGACGCGGCCCTCTGGCAGCGAACGTCGGACCGACTGCGGCAGCATGCCAAGGAGTTCCTCAGCATCGACGTCATTGCCGCTCGGACGCTCGCCCTTTACCAGGACGTCCTCAAGAACCGGGCCAACTGAAGACGGCGCCGGCTCAGGCCCCTCCTCGGGTCCCCGACCGTCGGTTCCCAAAGTGCTCCGGGGCTCCGCGCCACCGTCGTAGCGTCCGGGGAGGGTTCTCGTCGGCCCCAGGGTGCCTGGCGACCGGCTCGTGCCCTGGATCGAAGGCGTCCGGACGCCGGCGAGCCGTCGAACGCAGCAAATACCCGATGTGCATATGAACATGCATATGTCTTCGAAGAACGTGGCAATCCAGCGGTCGGTCTACGACGCGCTGGCCCGAGAGAAACGGCGGGGGGAGAGCTTCACGGACCTCTTTGTCCGCCTACTGGGGCAACGCAGCGCGGCGGACGACCTTCGGGGAGCCTGGGGTCGAGAGGGGGCGGCTCAGGACCTCCGCGCGCTGGCCCGCTTGCGACGGGGCCCGGGAGGAGGCTCCGGATGAAAGCCCTCGATACCCCCGTGTTGCTGGCGATCCTCCACGATGCTCCGGGAGCGAAGGAGCTTCTGAAGTCGCTGCACGGCGAAGAGATCGCGACCACAGAGCTCAACCTCTACGAACTTCGGGTCATCGCGGCCAGTTCGAGGGCGGCCTCTCGTGCCTCCCGCGAGGATGCGCTGGCGAAGCTCCGCCGCAGGCTCACCGTGCTGCCCGTGACCTCCGAGTCCGTGGGGGAGGCCGTGAAGCGCGTTCCGGTCGGCACTCATCCGGGCGGATGGACTCGTCTCATCCTGGGCGTCCTCGTCGCGGCGGGGTGCGCCGAGTGGATCACCACCAAGCCGTACGCTGCCGTGAAGGGAAAGCTCCCGATCCGCGTGAAGACTTTCGGAATTTAGAGACTTAAGTAACTAATAATACGCCACATACGTTCTTTACGATTGAATATTCAGAATCTATCTACCCGATTACTCCCGAGGACGTCGGAAAGGGCCCTCCGGGGCGTGTTCGAGGTCCCGATCGGACCAGGACCCCTCCGACTCGCCTACGTCAATGAATTCGTAAATGGCTGTCTCGAGTAGCCATTGTACCGTTACTATACCACCTAACGCACCGTTTACATGTCGACGGAAGAACCTAAGCCGGACCGAGCAACGGTCGGCTCCCTCGAGGGGGCGTATAACTCCAGTTATGCGACATGCCGGAGCCCTCCAAGGCGAGTTTCGCTCACACAGGGGGGGTAGACCGTCGAAACCCGGCCAACTGGGCGGGAATCGGACCCGGACGCACTTCTTGGGTGTCGCGGT
>JASHUL010000069.1 GCA_030039995.1 Thermoplasmata archaeon | reverse complement strand
CGACCTCGCTCGGCTGTTCGTCCTCGCCGACCGCGCGCAGACCGCGAAGAAGCAGCTGCTCCTCGCGGTCGTCGACGAGGAGTCCGACCTTACCTACTACCGGGTGCGCCGGGCCGCGCCGGGCGGCGCGCTGCCCCCGAATCCGCTCGCCGCCCCCACGGTCGGCTGGCTGTCGGACGACCGCGTGACCGTCCACGAACCCGCCGCGGTCGACGAGCTCGGTCGTTCGCTCGCGTACGGTAGTCGGGTCGGCGACCGGCTTGAACTCTCGCTGCTCGAGGCGATGTACCTCGTCGAGTCGGGTCAACTCGCCCTGCGAGATGCGCGGTCGGGCCGGGCGGTGAGTGCCGAGCGCCTCGAGCGACGCGCCCGACGGCTCGACCCGCGGTTCGACGAACGGCGCGCCGCCTACCGAGAGCTCCGCGGACGCAAGCTCGTAGTGAAAACGGGGTTCAAGTACGGGGCGCACTTTCGAGCGTACCCTCGGAACCCGGACCACTCGCACGCAAAGTACCTCGTCCAGGCCGTTCCGTCGACCCACCGAGCCGCATGGCCCGAGATCGCCGGAGGGGTCCGCGTGGCCCAGGGCGTGCGCAAGGAGTTCGTGCTCGCCGGCGTCGCCTCGGGCGGGGCGATCCGGTTTCTCTCGCTCGAGCGGATCCGACCGTAGCGCGGCCTCGCCCGATCGGGCTCAGTCCTGCCGCGTCGCCCGGAAGAACGCGGCCAGGAGGGGCGCCAGTACCCACACCAGTCCGGCGACCACGACGACGGCGGTCCCGACCCCGACGCTCGCGTACGTCACGCCGTTCGCGAGGCCGTCCGTGGACGTGAGGGTCAGCGAACCGGCGATCACACCGACATATTGGGGAGGCGCCACCAACTGCGACCGCAGGAGCAGCGCGGAGTACTCGGCGCCGTTCGCGCTCGCCCCCGTCGAGACGACGGCGAGGAAGAGGATCGCTGACCAGAACAGCGAGGTCGCGAGCAGGACCGCGATGCCGGTCGCGAGGGTAGGTCCCGTGGTCCGAAACAGATGCGACGCGAGGAGGAGAAGGCCCGAGAACGCCAGCCCCGCGACCAGCGCCCCCGCGATCAGGGCGGGTACGAACGACGCGGGGAGCGATTCGCCCAACAACAGCGTCGCGTACAGATCGAACGCGAGGACCTCCGCCGCGGCCGAGGCGAGGAGCACCACGACGACGGCGGCGTACTGGGCGAGGAAGATGCCTCGGCGGGTCACCGGGCGGACCAGCACCATGTCGACCGAACCGGACGCCCGGGGTCGGGTCGTTCCCCAGTAGACCATCACGAACCCCGCGATCGGAAGGAAGAACCCGAGGTCGAAGGCGTAACTCGTCAGCACCCCGACGCCGGGCGCGACGTCGATCGAGTAGGGCGCGGTGACGCTCGGCGGCGCCGGGCCGAACGCCCCTTGGAAGCTGCTCGCGGCGAGCACCGCCCCCGTGGCGTTCACGAGCTCCAGCGTGGTGAACACCGTCTGGTCGACGCCGAGCGCCGGAGTCGGAAGGCTCGGATAGGCAAAGAACGTCAGGTACGCATTGACCGACCCGAGGGTCGTCGTGGAGAGTCCCGAACAGTTGGCCGGCGGGCCCGAGAACTCCTGGGTCACGGGAGCGCAGGCGTCGAGCCGGAGCCCGGCGGGGGCCGTGCCGTTGGCGCCGGCCCAGAAGACGAGCAGCCGGTCCTGGGCGATGTAGTTCCCGACCGGCACCGTGTTGAACGCAGGGCCGAGAAGCTGGACCGCTCCGTCGGCGCCCGGGCTCACCAGAAAGCTCGACGAGAGGAGCCCCGTGAGCGTCGCCTGCGGCAACTCCGGGTCGTGCGCACTTACCTCGACCAGGTAGTTCCCGACGGGGACAGGGGCCGGGACCGCGAGGACCCCCGAAGCGTCGGACGTGACGTTCGTCGTGTAGAGCGGCGGTGGCAGGGGAGGTGGAGGGAAGACGGTGGAGTTCGAGACGGGAACGAAGGCGACCTCGGCTCGGACGCCGGAGACCCCCTCGCCGAGCACGTCGAGCGCCCAGAGGTCGAGATGGAGCGCGCCGCCCGCGTAGTACGCGTACCCGACCGCGTCGATCCCGACCGACGGCGCCGCGTTGTAGACGGTCGAGACGCCGACGGCGGTCGCCAGGAGCGCGACGAGCACGACACCGATCGTCGAGCGGCTCCGCAACCGATGCGCGACCTCGTGCAGGTACGGGTTCATCGCGCCTCGCCGATCAGCTCGAGGAAGTAGGCCTCGAGCGACGTCGTTTCGACCCGGCACTCCGCGACCTGGTACCCCCGGCGGACGAGCTCCGCCGTCACGTCGTGCGACTCGGCGGTGGGACGGGTCAGCCAGACCGTCGTCCCCTCCGCCCGGGCGGTGCCGACCGAGCCGAGATAGGCGAGGGCCGCCGGGTCGAGATTGCGGATCGTGAATCGATAGGCCGGGGTTCCCGCCCGGGCGAGCTCCGCCCGATCGATCGTGCGCAACAGTCGTCCCTGGTGGACGAAGGCGACCCGGTCCGCCAACGCCTCGAGCTCCGTGAGCTGGTGCGAAGAGAGGAGGACTGCTTTGTGCTCCCGCCGAGACTCTTGCACCCAGGTCCGCACGAAGGCGATGCCGGCCGGGTCGAGTCCGTTCAAGATCTCATCGAGCAGGAGGTTGGCCGGGTCGGAGATCATCGCGCTCGCCAGCGAGAAGCGCTTGCGCATCCCCTGCGAGAAGTTTCGGAGCAACCCCTGTTCGTCCTCCCCCAGCCCGACGGCCACGAGCCGTTCGCGCGCGCGGCGGGTGGCCTCGGCCGAGTTCCAGCCGTAAAAACCCGCGAAGTAGACGAGCAAGGGAAGCGCCCGGACCGTCGGCTCGTACGGGAACAGCTCGGGGACCCACGCGATGCGTTTCGAAGCGGCGCGCTTCTCCCGCACGATGTCGACGCCGTCGACGAGGATCCGGCCCGAGCTCGGGATCGAGACGCCCGCGGCCATGCGTATCGTCGTCGTCTTGCCCGCGCCGTTCAACCCGACGAGGCCGAGGATCTCGCCGTCACGGACCTCGAGGGGGAGGTCGTCCACCGCCGGCGCGCGCCGTCCGGGAAAGCGCTTCGTCAGGTGTTCGGCGACGATCACACCCTCCCCGAGGCGGTGGAAGTAGAAATCCCCGCGACGCCGCCACGGGCGGCGGCGCTCCGGTTCAGGGAGCGCGCGGCGTGCCCGCGATCGGTCCGAGGAAGCGGCGGACGGCGTTCGGTGATGCGCCCCGGGCCAGCCGTTCCTCGAGTGCGGTCCCGACGATGACCCCGTCCGCCCCGGTCCGGAGGGCACGCGCGGCGCTCGCACGGTCTCGGACGCCGAACCCCACCAGCACCGGCAGTCGAGGAGCGGCACGTCGTACCCCGCGGACCAGCGGTCGCAGGTCGACGGTGGAGCCGCGGGCGGCGCCGCCGGTCGTGCCGTAGCGACTCACCAGATACAGGAATCCCCGCGCCGACCTCGCGATCCGTCGCAGGCGCTCCGGGCGGATGCCCGGAGCGGCGAGGAGAACGAGGGCGACTCGGTGACGCCGGGCGACCCGGCGAAACGGTGCGCTCTCTTCCAGCGAGAGGTCCGGTACGATCAGTCCGGTCGCGCCCGCCCGGGCAAGCTCGCGCAGCGAGCGGTCGAGGCCGCGCCGCACGAGCGGGTTCGCATACGTCATGACCGCGGTCGGAAGGATTCCGGCCGCCTCGCGGACCGCGTCGAGCAGGTCGGTCCAGCGAGTGCCGTCGGCCCGGGCGCGTTCGTGCGCGGCTTCGAGCACCGGGCCGTCCGCGATGGGGTCGGAGAACGGGAACCCGAGTTC
>JASHUL010000068.1 GCA_030039995.1 Thermoplasmata archaeon | reverse complement strand
GTCTCGCTGGTCGCCTCGAGCACCTCGTCGGCCGGGCCGAGATGGCGCAGGACGGCCGCACGTGCCGCCGCCGCCCCGTCGACGACCTCGACGTCCACACCGCGCCGCCGGAGCGCGCGGGCGACCGCCGCGACCTTCGCGGGCGACGCGACGTTGACGAAACGGTGGGGGTTCGCCGGCCCCCGGTGGAGGCCGCGCCCCGTACGGACCGTGCGCCGGGAGGTTCGCTCGACCACGCGCTCAGTGCGCCGGGAGTTGGGACGGCTGGATGACCTGTTCGCTGAAGCGCTCCATCTCCTCGCGTTGTGGGCTGAACTGCAACAGGAGGAGGTCGACGCCGGCGTCCCGGAAACGGGCGACCTGCTCGCGAACCGCCGCGGGGGTCCCCACGAGGCCGGAGCGGAGGCCCCGGTTCGAGACCGAGTACTCCTCGATCGCCATCGGACGCTCGAGCTGCGTGCCCGCGAGCCATTGCTGAAAGTTGGCGAAGCCGGCGGCGTGGCTCCGGACGTCGGTGATCCGGCGGACCTCCTCGGCCGCTTCGGCCTCCGAGTCCCGCACGCACGCGTAGCCCGCGACCCCGAAGAGGAGGGGCGGGAGTCCGAGCGCCGCGCGCCGGGACGCCATGTCGCGGACCTTCTCCGCGACGCGCTCGGGCGGGTCACCGTGCATCACGTAGGCGTCGCACTTCGCCGCGATCAGCGACTTCGCGGCCTCCGACTCGCCGCCGGCATAGATCGGCGGCCGCGGCCGGCGGACGGGCTTCGGTTCGAGGACCGTGTTCTCCACCCGATAGTACCGACCCGAGTGCGAGAACGTCGGGTTCGACCATACGCCGTCGAGCACGTCCAGCCACTCCGACGTGCGTGCGTACCGCTCGTCGTGCGCGTCGAACGGCACGCCGTACATCCGCGCCTCTTCCTCCCACCAGGAGGACACGACGTTGAGCGCGAGGCGCCCGTCGCTGATCCGGTCGACGTTGGCCGCCTCCTTCGCGAGCAGCGTCGGGAGGTGGAAGGTGGGGCGGACCGCGACCATCAGCTCGAGCCGGCGGGTGACCGCCGCCAGTGCGGCGGCGGTCGACCACGCGTCGAGCGCCGGCGACCGGACCCCCTTGATGTCGTTCAGGTTGAGCTCGGCGATCAGGGAGAGGTCGTATCCGAGCTCCTCGCTGCGGACGGCGAGGTCGCGCACGTACGGCCAGCTCGCTTCCATCCGCTCGTCCTCGACGTTCCGCAACCACCCGCCGAAGACCGGCATCCAGTAGCCGAAGCGGATCCGCCCGGCATCATCGTCGGGCAACGTCGATCGTCTCCTCGAGGAAGTCGACCAGCCGCACGAACGGGTCGAAGCCGACGACCGTCGGGGCGTCCGCGACGAAGTTCGAGAGGGCGTTCACGTCGTAGTAGTAGAGCTGACCGTCACGATCGTCGACGAGATACTCGATCCCTCCGACGTCGATCCCCGCGCGCTGGGCGATCGACTCGATGGCGCGAACGATCTCGGCCGGCGGCTCGTAGCCTTCGACCCGGAGTCCGGCCTTGCTCGCCTCCACGACGCAGCCCGGGGCAGTCAGGTCCTGGCCGCCGGTGGTTTGACAGATGTCGGCCGGGCAGAGGTCGAACGTCTGACCGCTCAGGTGAACGCGGATCCCGTAGAGGTACCGCCCGTTCAGGGTCTCCACTCGCGTGATGAAACCACCGCGCGCCGGGATGAACTCCTGCACGAGTCCGACGTGGTCGAACCCCAAGGCCAGCTGGTGGCCCGCCACGGCCCGTTCGAGGTCCTCCGGCCGGTCGAAGCGGACGACGCCGGCACCGCTGCCGCCGATGTTCGGCTTGACAACGATCGGGAAACGAAGGTCCCGGGCCGCGAGCGGGGCCTGCTCGGGGGTGTGGATGACGCGGCTCTTCGGAAACGGCAGTTCGAGGGACCGGAGCAGCGAGAGCTGCAACGCCTTCGACAGCTCGTGCCGGAACGCCTTGGACCCGTTAATGACCCGCGTGCCCTGTGACTCAAGATGACCGAGGTAGCTCAGCGTGTAGAACAGCCCGCTCCCGTGCTCGCGCCGCCACGCCGAAGGGCTCATCCGGTTGAACAGGACCGGCCAGGAGCGCTCCCGGGAGCCGGGGTCGAAGAAGTGCTCGGGGGCGTGTAACTTTACAAAGTCAATGCCGCGGCGGTCGAGCTCCGCGAAGACCTTCTCGAACCACGCCGGATGTTCGTAGAGGATCGCCAGGTCGACCGACCCTGCGGTCGCGTCGGAAGCGACTTGGGTCCTCGGTCCGCTGTTGACGGCGCTCATCGGAGACCCGGCGCCGTCCTCGCGACGAGCGCGCGGAACGGGCTCGGTAGGTCGGCTCATCCGATACGGGCTGCATAAAGCTGGCGCCCGCAGCAGTCTTCGGGAGTGCGCGGGCCTCGTAGCCCGTCCCCTCCACGGCGTGTGTCCGGGCGTACCGCCTATGGACGCCACGGTCGGACGTCCTCGAGCGCGCGCCTCGAGCCATACCGGTCGGGACGTTCGGACCACGGGCATAGTTATGTACGAGAGTTATGTTCTCCATAGACTGGACTCATGGAGACCACGTCCATCGCCCTGGACCGCGAGGCGTACGGCCTTCTCCGCAGCCAAAAACGGCCGGGGGAGTCGTTCAGTCAGGTCGTGAAACGCCTCGCCGGTAGCCATCGCCCGCTGTCGAGCTTCGCGGGACTGTGGAAGGACATGCCCGAGAAGACGTATCGCGGGATTCAGGCGGAACGAAAGCGGCTGCGGAGTCTCGACGAGCAGCGTTCCGAACGGCTGCGTGCCCCAGAGCAGTGAATGACGCGGGCCCTCGACACTTCGTTCCTCATCGATCTCCTTCGAGGGCATCGAGGCGCCGCGGCCAAGGCCACCGCTCTCGATGCCGACGGGGAGCTCCTCACCATCCCCGCACCCGTGCTCGCCGAGTTTCTAGACGGGGCGTACTTCGCGGGCGGCGCCTACCTCGCGAACGCGACGCAACTGATCGCCGGTCGGGACATTGTTTCGCTCGACAAGGAGTGCGGCCTCCTCGCCGGACAACTGAGGGCCGAACTACGGAGCCGGGGCGAGACGATTCCGATGATGGACGCCCTCATCGCGTCGATCGCCCTACGGCATCACAGCGTTTTGGTGACGGGCGACGCAGGATTCCACCGGGTCCCGGGACTCGCGGTCGAAACGTACTGACCCGTTCGGCCCGCCCTCCGGAGCTCGGCCCCGCCCCCGGGGCTGTCGCGTCCACTTCGGGCGGGGACTCCGATCGCCTCCCGGCGACGCGCTCTCGGTCGGTCCGGCGCAGCGGGGTCGGGCAGGGTCGAGCAGGAAGAGAGTCGGCATCGTTCTTCGAGGTCGGGGGAAGGAGTCCGGGACATGGCGGGGGGAGGTCAGGCCCCGTCCCGCGGCAGGGACGCGCGGCCGGCGACGCGGAGCGCGAAGTCGACGATCGCTCGCTCCTCGGGCCGAAAGGTCGAACGTACCTCGAGCGCGGTCGCGCGGTACAGGTCGAGCGCCCCGTCACAGCTCGCATCGAACCCGGCGGGGGCGAGCCCGAGCGCCCGTCGTTGCGCGGCTCGCCACCGGCCCCCGACCGAACGGCCGATCCGCTCCCACGACCGGTTCTCGGAGTCCCAGAACGTTCGGCGGTGGATCGCGATCACGAACGCGAGGGAATCGGCGAGGAGGTTCCGCTGTACCGCCGCGGTGACTCGGTCGCCGCTCGCGAGGGCGCGGACGAGCTTCACTACCTCCTCGGCCCAGCCGACCATCTGGCGTGCGACCCACCGGTCGCATCGGCGGGCGACCCGCTCCCATCGGAACGCGCGCGCCGTCCGCTTCAATCGCCGCGCGACGCCGCGGGGGTCGTACAGCGGGACGGAGATGCGCCAGCCGGGGACACTACCGCCGATCTCCGGAGGGTCGCGGAGCCGGCGCAGCTCCTCCGGCGCGCGCCGCCGATCCGCGACGACCATGAACGGCGGACGCCAGAGGACATCCTTTCCGGCCGGGAGGCCGAAGACCCAGAGGTCGACGTCGGACGCCCGGTGAGCGTCGCCTCTCGCCCAGCTGCCCCCGAGCACGACGGCCGTCGCCCCGCGCCCGCGGTACTCCCGCGCGGCCGCGCGGGCGATCTCGCGGGCCTGCCGGCGCTCCGCGCCGGTCGCGGGCGGGTTCCGCTGTCGATGGCCCTGAGCTCCTCGAAGAACCTGGGGCAACGACGCGCCTCGCTCCGACAGGGCCGGCAGAATAAAGTGGAGCGCCCGGTCTGGGTCCTTCGATGCCGACGCGCCCCCGCCTCATGGTCGTCCTCTTCGACCTGGGCGGGACGTTGGTCGATTATCACGACTACGCGCACTGGACCGAGCTCGCCCGACGGTGCTTCGTTCCGGTGGAGGAAGAGGAGATGGCCCACGCATTCCACGAGGTCGAACGGGCGACCGACACGCGGGAGCGTGTTCCGTACACCGAGTTCTGGCGACGTACGCTGAGCCTCGCCTCGGGTCGGGAGGTCGAGCGCCCGATCGCCCAGCGGTTCATCGAGCTCGTCCGGGAGACGCCCGGGTTCAATCGGCTCTACTCGGACACCCGCCGGTGCCTCGAGGACCTCGAGTCGGCCGGTCGACGCCTCGGGGTGGTCTCGAACAGTTCGAGCGAAGCGCGGTGCCGGACGATCCTCCACGAGACCGCGATCCTGCCGTTCTTCGAGAAGGTGCTCTCGTCGGGCACCGAGGGCGTCGAGAAGCCCGATCCCGAGATCTTCCATCGCGCGGTCGCGCGGATGGGAGTGCGCCCGGAGGAGGCGTTCTATGTCGGCAACCTCGCCTTCACCGACGCCGAGGCGGCGCGCGAGGCGGGGCTCTCCTCGATCTGGCTGAACCGCGCGGGCACGGGCATGTCGGAGGACCCGCCCGAGATCACCTCGCTGCTCGAGCTCCCGCTCTGGTTGCGGCATCTCGAGCGGCCGTCGAGAGAGAAACCGGCGATCGCTCGTCGCGCCGCTTAAATAGGACCCCCTACTCCCTAACGGCGCCGCGCACCGCTTCTTCGGAGGCGGGGCACGGCGACGCCGCCACGGCGGGCCGGGGACCCGTGAACCGGACCCTTCCAAGGCTGCGTCACAGATGGCCCGAGTGGGGCGTGGAGCCTCGAGAACCCCTCCCTGGAAACGGGGAGCGAACTCTCGAGACTGACGGAGGAGAGATGTCAGCGAAGAATACGCGAATAGCTCAACGTAAGCAAACGAGCAATTCCGCCAGTCAGCAAAGATCGGTTCACGACCAATTCAGTATTCCCGCACACTGCGAGAATGTGTGCTAACAAATCCGGTTGATCCTGCCGGCGGGCACCGCTATTGGAGTTCGCTTAAGCCATGCGAGTCGAGAGGGGTAAGCCCTCGGCGCACTGCTCAGTAACACGCGGACAATCTGCCCTCGAGACGGGGATAACCCCGGGAAACTGGGGATAATACCCGATCGGCCTGAGATGATGGAAGGCTCTCTGGCCCAAATCCTGCGGGGCTCGAGGATGGGTCTGCGGCCTATCAGGTAGTAGGGGGTTTCACGGACCCCCTAGCCGTAGACGGGTACGGGCTTTGGGAGAAGTCGCCCGGAGATGGATTCTGAGACACGAATCCAGGTCCTACGGGACGCAGCAGGCGCGAAACCTCCACAA
>JASHUL010000067.1 GCA_030039995.1 Thermoplasmata archaeon | reverse complement strand
GGTTCCGCGACGTAGTAGAACTCTCCCGGGAGACCCTCCAGATGTCCCGTGCGGAGCAGGATGTCGAACGAGTCGTGGTGCGGCTGGACGACTTCGCGGAAGCCGAGCGGGTCGAGCACCTCCTCGCGGGCGATCCGTTCCATGGTTCGGAACAGGTGCGCCGCGGTCGGTCCGAGGAACCACTTGCCCTTCGTCGGACCGGGCCGTACCCACTGCCGACGAAGCATCTCCTCCGTCGGGTCCTTCGCGAACGCCGTCTCGCGACGCGGGCTCGATGTGAGGAGGGACCAGAACTGCTCCTTTCCCTCGTAGCTCTGCCGGTCGACCTTCTCCTTGACGAGGGCGACCGCGCGGTCCATCCAGTTGTCGCGGAGACCCGGTTCGTCGAGGTCGTCGAGCTCGAGCGTCGCCTCGGTACCCCGATGCGTCAACCGATGGGGCAGGGGCAACGACACCGGCTTCTGCGGCGCGGCCGACAGCTCGAACCGGGTCCGATACTTCGTCGCGCGGAACGTGCGCACCCCGACCTTCTGGCTCTTGCCCAACTCCTCCCCGAGCCGGCGGACGAACGCGAGCAGCGTCTGGTGCGGACGAGGCCCGCTCGACTCGAAGACGACCTTGAGATGCTCCCCGTCGACCGACCAGTCGGCCAGTCGCGCCTCGCCGCGCTGACCGACGGTCCGCTGGAGCGCTTCCCCGGCGATCCGCTCCACGAGGGGCCCGAGGGTCGCAGGCTCCTTGACCGGGCCGCTCAGCGTGAGGTCCGCCTCCAAACGGTGCTCCATCGACGCGGGGACCGGGGCCGGGTCTATTAAGCTCTCGAGCGCGCGGCCGGCGACGCGGGGGAGACGCTTTTAGTGGCGGTCCTCGTCCGCGGACCCGGTCGTGACAACCATGCCGTCCTCGGTCGAGCCGTTCGGTCTGTACCTCGGGGGAAAGTGGACCTCGCCGGCGAAGGCCAAACGGTTCGAAACGGTGAATCCTGCGACGCGGGAGCCGATCGCATCGTTCGTCGCCGGGACCGCGGACGACGTCGGCCGCGCCGTGGCCGCAGCGGAAAAGGCGTTCCCGAGCTGGAAGGAGACGCCGGCGCCGAAGCGCGGCGACCTCCTCCTGGAGGCCGCCCGCCTCCTGAAGCAGCGCAAGCCGGAGGTCGGCAAGATCGTCACCCAGGAGATGGGCAAGGTCATCGCCGAGGGACTCGGGGACGTCCAGGAGTCGATCGACTTCATCGAGTACATGGCGGGCGAGGGCCGCCGGCTGTTCGGCGAGACCGTCCCGTCCGAGCTTCGCTCGAAGTTCTGTCTCACCGTCCGGCAGCCGAAAGGAGTGGTGGCCTGCATCACCCCGTGGAATTTCCCGACCGCGATCCCGAACTGGAAGATCGCGGCCGCCCTGATCTCGGGCAACACGGTCGTCTTCAAGCCGGCGTCGAACACCGCGCGCTGCGCGGTCGAGGTCGTGAAGACCTACGAGGACGCGGGGGTCCCCCCGGGCGTCCTCAACCTCGTCACCGGGTCCGGCGGGGTCGTCGGGAACGCGCTCGTCTCGGACCCGCGGGTGCGGACGGTCTCGTTCACGGGCGGCGTCGAGACCGGCCGCGAGGTCTACGTTCGTGGCGCCCAGTCGCTCAAGATGGTCCACCTCGAGCTCGGCGGCAAGAACCCGGTGATCCTGATGGAGGACGCCGACCTCGGGCTGGCGCTCGACGGGGTGCTCTTCGGGGCGTTCGGAACCTCGGGTCAGCGCTGCACGGCCACGAGCCGGCTCATCGTCCACGAGGACGTCTACGAGGAGTTCCTCGGTCGCCTGACCGACCGGCTCGACCGGTTCCCGGTCGGCGACCCGCTCGACCCGAAGACGGCGATGGGACCCGTGGCGTCCGCCGACCAGGAACGGAAGATCCTCGAGTACATCGCGATCGGAAAGAAGGAGGCGAAACTGCGCTACGGCGGCGAGAAGCTGACGGGCGGCCTGTTCGACCGGGGGTACTTCATCGGCCCGACCATCTTCGAGACGCGTCACGGCTCGCGAATCTCGAAGGAGGAGATCTTCGGACCCGTGCTCTCGGTCCTCCGGGTGAAGGACTACGCCGAGGCGGTGCGGGTCGCGAACGACGTCGATTACGGGCTCTCCTCCTCCATCTACACGCGGGACGTCAACCGCGCCTTCCGCGCGATGGAGGACCTGGAGGCCGGGATCACGTACGTGAACGCCCCGACGATCGGAGCCGAAGTGCAGCTGCCGTTCGGAGGAGTGAAGAACACCGGGAACGGGGGTCGCGAGGCCGGCAGCGTCGCGATCGACGAGTTCACGGAGATCAAGACCGTCTTCATCGACTTCTCCTCGAAGCTCCAGAAAGCCCAGATCGAGGACGACGGCGGGGAATGAGCGGCTTCCGCGGCTCCGACGAGGCGCTCGACCGGGAGATCGCGGCGACCGAGCGGGTCGCGCGCGTCCGGGTGCGTCGGGCCGCGGCCGAGCTCCGGGAGCTCGAGAGCGACCTCAGGGAACTGCGTCGCGAGCGGGCGCGTCGGCGCGCCGCGGTCGCCCTGCCGGTCACGGCGCCGGTCGAGGCCGACCCGGCGTGGAGCTGAACCGGGTCGTCAGTAGGGGCCGGTGCGCCCCGGGTTGTCGAAATTGGTGAGCAGCGTCTGTCCGCGGCTCTTCGGCCGCGCGATCGGGCCGAGCAAGGCGTCCTCCTCGAGCGCCGGCATCGTCTCGGAGATCGGCACGTCGACCTGGATCTCCCGAGTGCGTCCCCCCCGACCCCGCGAGACGATCGTCGCCCGGATCAGCCCGAGCGACTCGAGTTCGCTCACGTAATTCGAGATCGACCGCGCGTGCAGCGGCGGCAGCCCCAGTCGCTCGGCGAGGCGTTTGTAGTTGTCGTAGACCTCGCCGGTCAGCACGCCGGTCCGGCGGCGCTCGTACGACTGCAGGATCGCATAGAGGAGCACCTTGCAGTGCGGAGGGAGCGAGCGACAGCACTCGATGATGATGTCCTTCTCGAGACGGTTCTTCGCTTTCACCACGTGGTCGCGGGTGATCCGCTTCGCGTGGTCCCGTTCGGCCATCTCGGCGGCGAGCCGGAGGAGCGCGAGCGCCCGGCGGGCGTCGCCGCTCTCGAGCTGCGCGTACGCCGCGCACAACTCGATGACGCCCGGGTCGACGACGCCGTCGCGGAACGCCACCCGGGCCCG
>JASHUL010000066.1 GCA_030039995.1 Thermoplasmata archaeon | reverse complement strand
TCGACCTCGGTCTCCTTCCAGGCCCACCGCGTGCCGGCGCGGAACTGGGTTTCGAGGAGCTTCGCCGGCGCGTAGGCCGGACCGAACGCGCGGTAAAGGGACGTCTCGGAGTGGAAGGCGATCGGGATCCCGGTGACGTTCATCAGCTCGAACGGCCCCAGGGTCGCGCCGAACAGCTCCCGGCCGACCTCCTCGATCGTCGCGAGGCTCGCCACCTCCTCCTCGGCGAGCCGGGCCGCTTCGTTGAGGAACGGAACGAAGTAGCGGTTTACGCAGAACCCGGCGCTATCGCGCGTCTCGATCGGGATCTTGCGGAGCCCGTAGCAGAACCGCTCGAGCTCCTGGAGGGTCGCGCGCGACGTCGCTCGTCCGCCGACGATCTCGACCAGCTTGTTGATCGCCGCGGGAAAGAAAAAGTGGAGGCCGGCGAAGCGGCCGGGCGTCGGGAACCCTTCGCCCAACGACGTCACGGAGAACGACGAGGTGTTGGTCGCGACGATCGTCTCGGGGGCGACGATCGGCCCGAGCTCGGCGAACAGCGAACGCTTCACCGCCTCGTCCTCGAAGACGGCCTCGATCACGAGCCGAGCGCCGCGCACCGCGTCCGCGAGGTCCGTCGTGAACGTGATCCGTCCGAGCACCTCGTCGCGTCGGGCGGGCGTCGATTTCTTCCGCTCGATAGCCCCGTTGAGCATCCGCTCGATGAGCGAGCGCCCGCGGGCGATCGACGGGGCGTCGACGTCGCGCACCCGGACCGGGAAGCCGGCCTCCGCGCACGCTTGCGCGATCCCGCTGCCCATGTTCCCGCCGCCCAGCACGGCGACCGGCGCGGGCGGTCGGAGATCGGAGACCGGCACGGAGACGACCCGGGGGCGGCGACCGCCCCCCGGGCGCGGACGAGAGACCGCGCTTAATAATCGTTCCCCGACTTTCGCCGGGAAACACGGTTAAGTCGGCGCGCCTCCCCCGGTCGATGAGGGTCGTCGACCCGCTCGCGACCGAGGCGGCCCTCGCCACCGAGCGCCAGTTCGTCCTGAGCCTCGGCGGCTCCGCCCTCGAGATCGCGGGCGCGACGCTCGTCACGCACGAGAAGCTGCCGGCGCCCCGGTTCAACTTCGTCCAGGTGACGGGCGTCGGGGCGGAGCGCCAGACGGCGTTCTTCGAACGCGCTCTCGACCACTACTTCCAGCGCGCGCTCCGGCCGACGTTTCGGATCCCGGACCCGGTGCCGGCGCACCTGGATTCCGCGCTGCGCCGGTTCGGTTTTCGTCCCGCCGAGGACCCGCTCGTTCTCCTCTGCGCCGAGGGGCTCCCCGCCGACTCCGCCCCCCCGCCGGAAGGAGTGCGCACCGCGCGGAGCTCGGAGGTCGACCTGGTGGTGTCGTTCTGGACCCACGAGGCGGAGCGACCGGAGCTGCGCGCCGCCCTCGAGGTGGTCTGGAACCACCCCAACCCCGACGAGCAGCTCGTACCCGTCGTGGGCTACCGAGCCGCTCGCCCGGTATCGGCCGCGCTCGTCTACCGGTACCGCTCGACCGCCGGGATCTACGCCGTCGCGACGCAGCCCCTCTCCCGTGGACAGGGGGGCGCCACGGACGTGGTCCGGTACGTCCGGGCGACGTCGGTCGGCGGACCCGGGGCCCAGTATTCCATCTTCGCCGACTCTCCGCGGCTCGAACGTCACCTGGAGGCGCTCGGATTCCGCGCGGTCCGTCGGTTCCGGATCTACGAGCTGCCCCGGGGCGCCGAACTCGCGTTGCCGCCCGCGTCGCCGTCCGGACCCCCGAGATGGCGGCCCCCGCGCGCGCCGCGGTAGGGGTCCGGCTTACGCCATGCGGCGAAGGCTCGCGAGCTTCATCCGCTGCTCCAGCGACGCGATCGTGCGGATCGTCGAGACCACGGTGTCGGCGTTGAGCGAGATCGAGTCGATCCCTTCCCGGACGAGGAACTCGGCGAACTCGGGGTAGACGCTCGGACCCTGGCCGCAGATCCCGACCGTCCGACCCTCCGCGTGGGCCCCTTCCAAGAGCAGTTGGATCGCGTGCTGCACCGCGGGGTCCCGCTCGTCGAAGTAGCCCATCCGTCCGAGGGTCTCCGAGTCCCGGTCCGCGCCGAGCACGAGCTGGGTCAGGTCGTTCGAGCCGATCGAGAACCCGTCGCAGTGCTTTGAGAAGTCGCGCGCGAGCAGGACCGTGGACGGGACCTCCGCCATCAGGTAGAGCTGGAAGTCGCGGGAGCGTCGGAGCCCTTGGGCGCGCATCATCTCGGCGATCTCCTCGAGCTCCCAGGTGTTCCGGACGAACGGCAGCATGACCATCGCGTTCTTCAGACCCATCTCGGTCCGCACGCGGTGGATCGCCTCGAGCTCGCAGAGGAACGCGGGTCGGTAGACCGGGGAGATGTACCGGGAGCAGCCCCGCCAGCCGATCATCGGATTCTCCTCGACCGGCTCGAACTCCTCGCCGCCGGGCATCCCGCGGTACTCGTTCGTCTTGAAGTCGGACGTTCGGACGATGACCGGTCGGGGATGGAACGCCTGGCAGACCTTGCCGATCCCTTCGGCCAGGCGCTTCACCAGCTCGTCCTTCTTCCCTTTCTTGAGCAGCGCGAGCGGATGCTCCCGCACGTGCGCGGTGAAGATGAATTCGATCCGGAGCAACCCGACGCCCGAGACCGGCAGGCGGGCGTACTCCTCGGCCTTCTCGGGCACGCCGACGTTGACGTAGATCTTGGTCGCCGTCACCGGCACGGATTCGTGGCCGACGTGCGCTCCGCCCGCACCACTCGCCGCCGGGGCGGCCGCCGCGGCCGCCGGCTTTCCGCGCACGACGACCCCCTTGTAGACCGCACCGGTCTTTCCGTCGACGGTGACCTCCATGCCGTCCGTGATCACCTTGGTCGCCTCGCGAGTACCGACGACGCACGGCACGCCGAGCTCCCGCGACACGATCGCGGCGTGGCACGTCATGCCGCCCTCGTCGGTCACGATCGCCGCCGCCTGGGACATCGCCGGCACCATGTCCGGCGTCGTCATCGAGGTGACGAGCACCTCGCCGGTTTTCAGTTTGTCCATCTCGGCGGCGCCGTGGAGGATCCGAGCGATGCCGGTCGCGACCCCCGGGCTCGCGCCGAAGCCCCGAAGGATCGGTCCCTCCTCGTCGCCGCTCGCGGCCGGCGGCGTGCCGGACGGCGTCGGCGCGGTCGCCGTGGACGTGGGGATCGTCGTCACGGGTCGCGCCTGCACGATATAGAGCGATTCGCGGTCGCCGCACCACTCGACATCCATCGGTCGCCGATAGTGCGACTCGATGAGGCGGGCGAGCGAGACGAGCCGGGAGAGCCGGTGGTCGGAGAGCTTCTGCACGCTCCGTTCGTCGGCGGGGACCGGTTCCCGCCGATTGCCACCGGCCTCATCACGGACGAGACGAATCTTCTGCTCGGATATCTGTTTGTGGACGATCTTTTGCGAGGCCCCGTCGATCACGTAGTGGTCGGGAGTCACCTCCCCGCCGACGATCGCCTCCCCCAGCCCCCAGCCGGCCTCGACGATCATGTGGTTCTCCCCGGTGTTGGGGTCCCGCGTGAACAGGATGCCGCTCACCGTCGCGTCGACCATCTTCTGGACCAGGACGGCGAGCCGCACCTGGGAGTGAGCGAATCCCTTCTTCTGACGATAGACGAGCACCCGGGGCGTGAAGAGTGACCCCCAGCATCGGCGGACCCCCGTGAGGATCGCATCGACGCCGACGACGTTCAGGTACGTGTCCTGGAGTCCGGCGAACGACGCTCCCTCGAGGTCTTCTAGGGTCGCGCTCGAACGCACGGCCGAAAAGCGGACGGAGTGGTCTCGGGCGTACCGCTCGTACGCGTCGGCGATGGTCTTGCGCAACCCCGCCGGAAAGTCCGACTCCTCGAACGCCGTGCGGATCCGCCGGGACGCCGCGTCGACCGTCTCGGGCCGGTCGGCTTGGATCGAGGCGAGCGCTGCCGGGATCTCCGAGCGGAGGATCGTCGCGTCGACGAACGCTTGGTACGCCTCCGTGGTCACGACGAACCCCGGCGGCACGGGCAGTCCCTGGCGGGTGAGCTCGCCCAGCTTCCCCGCCTTGCCGCCGACCAGCGGCAGGTCGGACTCGGAGACATCCTGAAGGTCGATGACCTGCGTCACTGACCCTCCGTCCTCACTCGGGCGAGCTCGAACGCCACCAGGTCCGCCGCGGGAGAGTAGGGGTGGATGACGCGAGACCCCTCGAACTCCCACTCGCCCGGACGACCGAGAGCGCGCACGATCGCTTCCCCTCTGCGTCCCAGATCACGACGGGGCACGACCTCGTAGTACCAGAGGTGCCCTCGGAGCGCGACCGTGCGTGCCACCGAGGGTAGATACTTAATCCCTTCCAGCGGGAGATTGAAGACGACGCGCTCGACGGGCTCCGCCACGGTAGAAAACGACTCGACCGGTTCATTCCGGACGGTCACCGGAACGCGAGAGCCCAGACGCGCGAGCGACCCGCGCAAGAGCGCGAGCGCTTCGGGGTTCGTGTCGACCGCCGTGATCCCCCGCGCGCCCGCGTCGCGCGCGATGATCAGCGAGAACGGACCGACGCCGCAACAGAGGTCGTAGACCCGGTCACCGGTCTCGATGCTCTCGGCGACGCGCGCGTGTTCCCGGGCGAGTCGCGGAGAGAAGTAGGCCTTCTCGAGGTCGACGTCCATTTCGATCCCGTTCTCCCGGTGCCGGCCCTTCCAACCCCCGCTCCCGGCGATGACCTCGAGCGAGCGACGTCGGTCCGTGCCGTGGACCCCGTGGTCGGACCCGACGAGGCGAGCGCCCGGAACGAACTCGAGGAGCGCGCGTCCGATCTCCGCGGCATGCTGGGTAAGTTCTTCCGGGAGACGGACCACGACCATGTCCCCGACGACGTCGAATGAGCGGGGTAGCAGGCCCTGCGCCGTGGGCGAAAGGTGGAGCAATTCTCGGTAATCCGCCGGTCCGCGGGCCCGCCGCGGCCGAAGTTCGCGCTCGACGACCTCGCCCCATTGGGGTGGAACGACGACTCCATCGAGGAGCGGGAAGGCGACCCAGTCCCCTTCGTGGAGGACCTCGACATCGTCCCGGATCACTCCGACCGACCGCAGCGCTTGCCGGGTCTCCTCGCCCTTTTCGCGGGGCACCCGAAGCGCCGCCCCTCTCATGCGGCCCCGACGCCCGAGGGCCGCACGAGGCGGGGCATCACGTCGGAGCCGCGGAGGTGGCCGAGCGCGCCTCGGGCGGCGCTCGACTCCCCGAACTTCGTCGAGGAGTCGGGGCGCGACGCCTCGACCCCGCTGCCAGCCAGCAAGAACGGCACCGGGTCGTCGGAGTGTCCTTTCAGACTCGCGGGAGTCGCATGGTCGGCGGTGACGCCGATGCGAGTCCGCGAGAGGTCAAGGCCCTCGAGGAACGGCCCGAAGAACGACCGGTCGATCGCTTCGATGATCTCCTGTTTCAGGACCGCGTTCCCGTCGTGTCCGGGCTCGTCGGGGCCCTTCAGATGCACGTAGACGAACGGGTACGAAGCGGAGAGCTCGCGAGCGACACGCGCCCGCTCCCGGTACCCCGCGTCGCGGTCGGGTCCCATCGGTCCTACGTACCGGTCGACCAACCCGAGCACCCGCGCGATCCCGCGTTCGACCGGCATCTCCGTAAGGGACGCCCCCCGAAGGCCGTACCGTTGCTCGAAGCCGGCCGGCGGTGGATCCGGCAGGGTGCCGGCGTTCCGCACGAGCAGCGCGTTCGCGATCTTCTTGCCCGCCATCGCCCGTCGCGCGTTGACCGGCGCGCCCGCCAGCCGCTCGGAAGCGGCCGGCAAGAACCGGTTGATCGCCTCGGCGGTTCGTGCT
>JASHUL010000065.1 GCA_030039995.1 Thermoplasmata archaeon | reverse complement strand
CGGCTGTCCCCAGCTGACGACGCCGACCGCGAGCCCCGCGCCCCCGATCGCTCCCGCGACCACGAGCCCAAAGAGCCCGGTCATGATGAACGCGCCACTCGCATTCGCGACGTCGTTCGCCCCCATCGCGAAGGACGCCGCGGCGCCCACGCCGACGAGGCCGGCGATCGCTACCCGCCCGAGCGAGGCGGTGCGCGCCGCCGGAGCTCGGAGACGGTCCGCGGCGCGAACGAACAGGAAGCCGAGTGCGAACGCGGCGAACGGCGCCGCCGCCCAGAGGAGGAGAAGCGTGCCGAGCGTGGAGGTATCGATCGGCAGACCGGCGGCGACCCCGGCGCCCACGGTGGAAAAGACGAAGATCTGGATCGTGGAGGTCGGGAGCGTGAGGAAGTTGTACGCGCTCGTGAGCACGAGAGCGGCGGTCACGACGGCGAGGGCGAGTCCCAGCGCGACGGTCGGGGCGACAAGGATCCCGTGCCCGACGGTCGATTCCACGCCTTCGCTCGCTACCGCAGCTCCGACGAACGCGAGCGGGGCCATGAGGAGCAGCGCGGGGAGAGGACGGATCGCGCCCGCGGCGTAGGGCATGCCCATGCACGCGCCGGTGTAGTGGGCTCCGATGCTCACCGCGAATCCAAAGGCGACGGCGATGAGGAGGTCGACCGTGAGCGTCACCGCGCGTCGGTAAGGGGCGTCAGCGCGAGGGCGAGCGTAGATATGGCCCACTCGGCGTCCCCGGCCGTTCGGAGGCAGAAAGCGGAGCGATGATCAACGCCGACCTCGCGCTCCTCCTCCTCGCCGGGATCGCCTTCACGGGATTCGTCCTGGACGCCCTCTTCGAGCGGGTGCGGGTGTCGAGCATCCTCCCGCTCATGCTGCTCGGCGTCGTCCTCGTCCGGGTCGGCCTCGTACCGCCGGACACCCTCGCGCTCCTCGACTCGGTGATCCCGTTCGTCGTCGCGCTGACGATCGCGTTCATCCTGTTCTCGGTCGGCCTCGAGATCCGCCTCGCCGACCTCTACCGGGTGGTGGGCCGGGCGACCGCGTTCACGTTCGTGGTCCAGAGCGCGACGGGGATCGCCCTCGCCCTCCTCGCGTTCGTCGCGTTCCACTGGGAGCTCCTGGTCTGCTTCGTCTTCGGTTTCGGTCTCTCGGGGCCGAGCAGCGTCGCGGTGCCCGTCCTCGTCCGTACCGCGCGCATGCCGGGCGATCTGAAGACGACGCTCCTGTTCGAGTCGGTCCTGTCGGACGTATTGCAGCTGATCGTGCCCTTGACGCTCGTCGGGCTGCTCGTCTCGGGCAACTTTGCTCCCGTCTCCCTCGGAGAGTCGCTCGTGCTCACGATCTTCGGCTCCGCGGGCGCGGGAATCCTGCTCGGTCTGGCCTGGCTCTACGTGCTCGACCGGATCCGAGAGGTCGCCTCCGGCTACAACTGGACGCTCACGATCACGATGGTCCTTGCTACCTACGGGCTCGCCGACCTGGCCGGGCTGAGCGCCGCGATCACGATCTTCGTCTTCGGGCTGACGATCGGCAACGCCCTCCTGTTCGACGCCCAGAAGCGGGGGTCGTCGGGCGGCGCGCCCGCCGCCCCGGGACGCCTCGCGCGCTCCTTGGAGCGGGTACGGACGACCCTCGGTCTCTCGACGTCGACCCTCGAGATCGAGCAGATCCAGCAGGTGCACAAGGAGGTCGCGTTCTTCGCTTCGTCGTTCTTCTTCGTGTACCTGGGGGTGTTGTTCCAGACCTCGTCTCTCGGGGTGGTGCTGGTCGCCGCGACGCTCGCGGTCGCCCTCGTCATGCTCGGGGTCCGTTACCTCTTCCTGCCGCTCCTCGCGACGTACATGGACACCGAGCCCGCCGCGCGTCGCTCGCAGCGAGCGCTGGTCGGGTTCAACATCTCCCGGGGGCTCGCGGCCGCGGTGATCGCGACCATCCCGCTCTCCTACGGGCTCGTCATCCCCGGATTCTTGGATGCCATGTTCCTCGCGATCTTGTTCTCGACGGTCGTTTCGACCGTCGGAATCTTCGCGTACTACCACCCCGGGCCGCCCGAGGGCACCTCTCCGGCGGTCGTTCCGGAGTGAGGGCCACCGGGACGGCGGCCTCAACGTTCAAGTAAACCGTTGCGGGTCCGGGGTCCGCCATGCCCGCCGAGAAGAGCGACGAGCGGACCGACGGCACGATGCCCGAGTCGAGCGGGGGCGACGGCGCGCAGCTGGTCGACCGGATCGTCGAAGAGCTCGACCTCCTCGCCCGCAACGTCGACATCGTCGAGAAACTGTCGAAGAGCCCGCCGACGGGCATCATCCGCCTCTCCGAGGCGCTCCACCTCCCGATCCACAAGACCCGGTACTCGCTCCACCTGCTCGAGCGGGAGGGGGTCATCCAACCGTCGGCGGACGGGGCGGTCGTGACGGACAAGGCCCGCGAGTTCTGGAGCAACCTGGACAAGAGCCTCGATCGGATGACGACCCTCGTGCGGCAGCTCAAGGAACGTGCCGCGGAGCACGACGCGCGGCCGCCCCCGGGTCGGAAAGGCTATTAGCGCGATGCTGGGTCGGCGCCGCCGGTGCCGCCGTAGCTCAGCGGCAGAGCGCTCGGCTGTTAACCGAAGGGTCAGCGGTTCAAACGGCGCTCGGCTCGTGGCCGTCCGCCGGAGACTCCGCTCGGCGGCGCCTTCCTCGTTCCCTCGGCGGGCCCGTAGCTTAGCCCGGCCTAGAGCGACCGGCTCATAACCGGTCGGTCGACGGTTCAAATCCGTCCGGGCCCACCTCCCGCCGGTCGGGCCGCGGGCGGGCGGGGCGGACCGCCCCGGCGGCTTCAACTACCTTCCGGGCATTTCGGGTCGGGCCGCTCTCGGGAATGGCGATCGATGCGACGGGAGTGATCGTCGCGGTGCTGCTCGCCGTCGCCGTCGTGTTCGGGTTGATCCTCCTTGCCGGGCCGTTCCTCCTGATCGCGGTCGTGCTGCTGGCGGCGGCGTTGGTCCTCGCCGCGTTCCTGGTCGCCGGCCTCTACCTGATCCACGAGAACCAGGTCGGTATCGTGACCCGGAAGCTCGGCGGTCAGAAGATGCCCCCCGGCCAGGTGATCGCCCGCCATGGGCAGGTCGGGGTCCAGGCCGCCACCCTGGTGCCCGGTCTGTACTACCGGGCCCCGATCATCTGGAGCATCGCCAAGACCCCGGTGATCGAGGTCGGCCCGAACAGCATCGCGATCATCGACGCGATCGACGGACGACCGCTTCCGGCGGGTCGACGCCTGGGAGACGAGGTGGAGTCGAATCAGTTCCAGGACGGCGAACGGTACCTCGACTCGGGCGGATACAAAGGACCGCAGGTCGCGTTCCTGCGTCCGGGTCGGTACCGGATCAACAACCGGCTGTTCTCGGCGACGGTCGTGAACGCGAGCCAGGTGCCGACGGGGAAGGTCGGACTCGTGACGGCGCAGGACGGCCGCCCGCTCCCCTCGCGCCTGCTCGTGGCGCCCGCTCCGCCGAACCGCCCGACCCCCGACTTCCCGAACGCGCGCGACCACAACTTCTTCCAGGACGGTCCGGCGTTCCTCTCGAGCGGCGGCTACCGAGGACCCCAGGTCGACACCATCCAGCCCGGGACGTACTACGTCAACCCCCTGCTCTTCCAGGTCGAGATCGTCGACACCTACGAGGTTCCTCCGGGATTCGTCGCCGTCCTGCGCTCGAATCTCGGAGAAGAGCTCGACCGGCCCGAGACCCACCCCACGCCGGTCTCGACGTCGCCGGATTTCGACCAGGCGCTCACCTCCGAGGTCGAGAACCTCCTGACGTCGGACCGGAACCGCCGCGGGATCTGGCGGAACCCGCTGGCCCCGGGCCGGTACAATCTGAACTCGAAGGCGTTCACCGCCTACCTCGTGCCGACGTCCGCCATCATGGTGGACTGGGCGAGCTCGGAGCGTCCGAGCGCTCCGTCGATGTCCCGGCCCAGCGCCGAGCCGACGAAGGACCGCTCCGACTATCCGTACCTCACCGACAACTCGGCCGAGGGCGTGGAGTTCTTCAAGTTCAACCAGCTCAAAGTGACCTCGAAGGACGGCTTCCAGCTCGAGGTCGACGTCCGGATGGTCATCCGGATCCTGCCCGAGAACGC
>JASHUL010000064.1 GCA_030039995.1 Thermoplasmata archaeon | reverse complement strand
CGAGCCGGGCGTTCGGGTCTCCGAAGCCGGGGACCGGCCGGCCCCAGTACTCCTCGGCGCGGTACGCCTTCTTGCGCTCCCGGGCGACTCGTTCCCGATAGCTCACGAGCCGAGGACAGCGTCGGCAGACAACGATATCTTGTCGCAGCACCGCGAGCGGGTCGGCCACGCCGGCGGAGAGCCTCCGTGCCACATGGGCGTTGGGGGGACCGGCGCGCTCCGGTGGTCACCGAACGTGACGTAGGGGTATAGAGGGGGGTCACCGTGCGACCACCATGGCGGAAACCCGCATCCCCCGGAACTCGCAAGCCCACCTCACGTCGGTGGACGGGGACCTCCGGGCCGAGCCGCACGTCCGGATCACCACGGACGGCACGCTCACGGTCAGCGGGTCGGTCCGATTCGACGGGTCGGCCGAAGTGGTCGGTCATCTCACGTGCGCCCGGTTCCGCTCGGGCGACGGGACCGTGCTGATCGCCGGAAACCTGACGGTCGCCGACGACATCGAATCGCACGACGGGGCGCTCGAGGTCGCGGGCGGAGTGAAGGCCCGCCGGGTCGACGTCGATCGGCACCTCCGGGTCGCCGGACCGGCGGAAGCCGAGAAGTTCGAGGTCGGGGGCCTGCTCGAAGGGCGCCAGACGATGAAGGCGCGCTCGGTGTCGGTCGGGGGCCGGTTCCACCTGGAGGGCCGGCTCGAAGCCGAGTCCGTCGAGGCCGGGGGTGCGGTCACCCTCGCGGACGTCTCCATCGACACGCTGGAGGTCGGCGGGACGGTACGGATCGGCGGCGGAGAGGTCCGCCGGACGATTGAGGTCGGGGGCCGGTTCCGCTCCGACGGGCCACTCACGTTCGGCACGGTCGAGGTCGGCGGCCTCGCCGAGTTCAGCGACAGCGCCAAGGGCGGTTCGATCGAGGTCGGCGGACTGCTGACCGCGGCCAAGGACCTCGGTTTCGACCGACTCGAGGTCGGCGGAGTCGGCCGCATCGGCGGCAACGCGAACGGCAACGAGGCGGAGATCGGCGGTAAGTTCGATGTTCTGGGCTCGCTCACGCTGACCCGAGGGATCGAGGCCGGCGGGTCGATCTCGGTGGCCGAAGCGCTGACGGCCCAACAGATGAGTCTCGGCGGGTCGCTCGAGTGCCGGCGCGCGGTGCTCGCGGAGACGTGCGACATCGGCGGTCAGGTGAAGACGCGCGAAGGGCTGAAGGCGACGCGGATCCGGCTCGAGCGCAAGTCGCGCGCGCACGGGCCGCTCATCGGGCAGTCGGTCGAGATCGGGCGGGGCGCCCGAGTGGAGGACGTCTACGGCGGCGAGGTCGACCTCGAGGAACGCGCCGTGGCCCAGCGGGTGTTCGCCGCGCGCGTGCGCCTGCGCGAGGGTGCCGTCGTGGACGAGGTCACGTTCACCCAATCCGTGGAAGTCGACACCGGGGCTCGGGTCCAGGCGCCGCCGCGGAAGGTCGATAACCTGCCGCCCTTCCCGCTCTGAAGGACGGGGGCCGCGATGCTGGACGACCGCGAGGGAACGCGGGCGGCCCCCCGACGGCGCGAAGCGACCGACCTCTACGCGACCGTGCTCGAGGTCGTGAAGCGGTACCACGGGGCCGCGCGGATCACCCGCGTCTCGTACGGTGCGGGGATGCCGGTCGACCGGCTCCGCAACTTCGTCGAACGGCTCGTCGCGCTCGGCCTACTCAAGTCGGAAGAGATCGACGGCCGCCCGGCGTACGACATCACGCCTCGCGGGCAGGAGTTCCTCGCGACCTACTGGAAGATGCGCGCGTACATCGAGGTCCTGGAGTCGAACCCCGACGGGCGGGCCTCGCGCCGTCGCGTTTGATCCCGGGGGGCCGTACGCCCCGTCGGGTGCCGGTCCGCGAGCGGCGAGGCCCCCGGGCGTGACTCCGGGCCGACCTAGCCGTACCGAGGGACCTTGGGGTCGACCGTGCGCGACCAGGCGTCGATCCCGCCGTGCAGGTTGGCGACGGAACGGTACCCCTTGCCCTCGAGGAACCCAGCGATCATCGCCGAGCGGGTCCCGCCGTGACAGTAGACGATAATCTCCCGGTCGCTGGGGAGCTCGTCGAGCCGGTCCGGTACCTCGCGCATCGGAATGTGGATCGACGGCTCGATCCGGGCCGTTTCGCGCTCGTCGGGCTCCCGCACGTCGAGCAGGAGCACCGCCTCGGGCTTCGCTTTCAGTCGCGCCGCCACCTCGTGGGCGGAGAGCTCCTCGACCATCGACGAGGCGAGACGCGCACGGGCCAAGTAGTTTGTGCGACGGCGCGCCGCCCGGGGTGCATCCTATAACGCCGGGCGGTGTGCGGAGCGACGATGAAGGTGACGGACCCCGTCTGCGGGATGGTGATCGAGTCGGCGAGCGCCGCCGCGCACGGCACCTACACCGGCGAGACCGTATACTTCTGCTCGGTCGGCTGCAAGGCGAAGTACGACAAGACGCATTCCGCCGCACCCCGCTGACGGGCCGCCCGCACGACGCCCGGGAGGGGCCGATGGCGACCGACCCAATCTGTGGGATGACCGTCGAGGAGCGGCCGACCTCGCTCTCTCTACGCCGGGAGAATCGCACCTACTACTTCTGTTCGGAAACGTGCCTGCGCCAGTTCGCCGAGCCGGAGCGCGCGCAGCAGCGGCTGCTCCGACAGGTGTCGGTGGCGTGGCCGCTCGCGGCCGCCGTGGTCGTCCTCACCTATGGGGTGCGGAGTGAGGACGCGATCGTGGCGTCGGCCGGGCTCGCCACGGTCGTCCAGTTTTACGCCGGACTTCCGTTCTACGCCGGTGCGCGCGACGCGGTGCTCGACCGCACCTGGAACATGGACCTCCTCATCGCCGTGGGGACCACGACCGCCTACGTGTACAGCTTGCTGGCCCTCGCCCTCCCCGCGCGCCTCCCCTCGGAGTTCTACTTCGACGCTTCGACCTTGATCATCGCCCTGATCCTCAGCGGCAACTACCTCGAGCATCGGACGCGCCGGGAGGCGGGCTCGGCGCTCCGCCGTTTGGGAGAGTTGCTCCCCGAGACCGTGACGGTCGTGCGCGACGGACAGACGTCGGAGGTTCCGGCCGCGGAGGTCGCCGTCGGCGATCGACTGCGTATCCGCCCGGGGTCGCGGTTCCCCGCCGACGGCGTGGTACTCACCGGAACGACCCGGGTCGACGAGTCGCTCCTGACGGGCGAGTCGGCACCGGTTCCCAAGCAGCTGGGCGACCGCGTCCTCGCCGGTGCGGTCAACGGGGAGGGTGAGGTGGACGTGCGGGCCACCGGGGTCGGCTCCGACACGTTCCTCGCCGAGGTCGGGCGACTCCTGACCGATGCCGAGCTCTCCCGCGTCCCGTTGCAGCGTGCCGCCGACCGCATCGCGAGCGTCTTCGTCCCGGGGGTGCTCGTTCTCGGCGCGGTCGCCGCGATCGCTTGGTTCGCGGTCGGAGGCGTCGGGGTCACTGTTGCGGTCCTCGTCTTCGTTACGGTGGTGATCACCGCCTGTCCCTGTGCGTTCGGTCTGGCGACCCCCGCGGCGATCCTCGTCGGGACGGGACGGGCTGCCGAGTCCGGCGTTCTCTTCCGAGGGGAGGATGCCATCGAACGGGCGGCGCGCGTCGACCTCGTCTTGACGGACAAGACGGGCACCCTGACCCGGGGCGAGCTCGAGCTCTCGGAGGTCTCGGTCGCCTCCTCGACCCCGACCGATCGCGCCGTGACGCTCGCGGCGGCGCTCGAGCGGTCGCTCACCGACCCGTACGCTCGGGCGGTGCAACGCGCCGCGGCGGACCGGCGGCTCATGGTACCCTCGGCGACCAACGTCGCCGTCGATCCCGGACGCGGCGTTGTGGGAACGGTCGAACGGGCGTCGGTCGAGGTCGTCCGCCCTTCCTCGGGCGAGTTCTCCCAGAACCCGACGCTGGCGAGCGCCCTGGACCGAGCGGTGGCTCGTGGCGACTCGGCCTCGGTCCTCCGCGTCGGGGGCAGCGCGGTCGCCGTGCTCGCCTTCCGAGATGAGATCGCGGACGGAGTGGCCGATGGACTGGCGGACCTCGCCCGGGACGGGATTCCGGTCGTGATGGTCACCGGGGACCTTCCCGGCACCGCCCAGCGGATCGCCGGCCGGCTCGGGATTCGAGAAGTTCATGCGGGGGTCGTTCCGAGCGAGAAGCTCGAGATCCTGCGTCGGGCACGCGCGGACGGGAAGGTGGTCGCGTACGTCGGAGACGGGATCAACGACGCGCCCGCTCTCGCCGGTGCGGACCTCGGGATCGCGATCGGCACGGGAACCGCCGTCGCCCGGGAAGCGGGGCAGGTGGTGCTGGTTCGTCCGGATTTCCGGGGCGTCCCGACGGCCCTCGCGATCGCCCGCCGGACCGTCGCCAAGGTCCGAGGGAACCTCGCGTGGGCGATCGGCTACAACGCGGTGCTCCTCCCGATCGCCGCGGGTGCGCTCGTCCCGTTCCTCGGGCTCGGGGTCTACTCCGTGCTTCCGATCGTGGGGGCCGCCGCCATGGGGCTTTCGTCGACGAGCGTCCTCGCCAATTCGCTCTCGCTACGCCGCGCACCGCTTCCCAGCGCCTCTCGGGCGCCCGAGGCGCGTGCGACGACGTGACAGGGGCACCTCAGCTTTTTACGCTCCGACGGTCAGAGCGTTCATCAATGGCGCCGCCGTCGATCGAGGCCCACGACCTGACGAAGAAGTTCGGGAGCTTCACTGCCCTCGACTCACTGAACCTCTCGATCTCCGGCACCAAGTGCGTCGGGTTCCTCGGGCCGAACGGCGCCGGTAAGACGACGACGCTCAAGCTGCTGACCGACATGATCTTCCCGAGCCGGGGTGGCTGCTCGATCAACGGCTACTCGCTCCAGACGGACCGCAAGCGGGCGCTCTCCGACGCGGGCGTGCTGATCGAGAGCCCCGAGATCTACCCGTCGTTGACCCCGAACGAGGCGCTCGAGATGGTCGCGGACCTTCGCGGCGTGCCCGCCCGCGAGCGGCGGGACCGGATCCGGACCGTCCTGTCCGAAGTGAAGATGCTCGACTGGGCCGA
>JASHUL010000063.1 GCA_030039995.1 Thermoplasmata archaeon | reverse complement strand
CCCCTCCCTCCCGGGCCGTCACGGCGGCCGCGACCTTCTTGCGCATCCGGCCCTCCGCGAGGGCGAGCGCGGCCTCACGGTCGCCCGGGCCGACCGTCCGCACGAGCGACTCCGGGTCGCCGCGGTCCCGTAAGAGACCCGGGACGTTCGTCAGCAGGACCAGCGCGTCCGCGCCCAACGCGACGGCGACCGCCGCGGCGAGGCGGTCGGCGTCGACGTTGACGACCTCGCCGCGGTCGGTCACGGCCGGCGGTCCGACCACCGGGGTCAACCCCAGTCCGAGGAACGACCGCAAGAGCGACGCGTCGACCCGTTCGATCGTGCCGGATCGGTCGTCCCGTACGCGGAGGATCTTGTCGCCGACGCGTTCCCGCGCCCCCTCTTTGCGTCGTGCCCGCACGAGTCCTGCGTCGACGCCCGAGAGACCGAGCGCACGGACCCCCCGCGTCAAGAGCGCGCCGACGATCTCCGTCTGGACGCCGCCCGCGAGCGCGAGGGTGACGACCTCGAGGTGCTTCGGGTCGCTCCGCCGGGAAACGACCCCGCTCGGGCTGGTGTAGTACTCCGCCGGCCGTCCGAGCTCCTCCCCGAGCCGGTCGACCCGCTCGGAACCGCCGTGGACAAGGACGTAGTCGGTCCGGCGCGCGAGGTCGTCGAGCACCGGGGCGATCGCGTTGCCCGCGGCACCCCCGACCTTGACGACGGTCGTCATGCCGCCTTCAGATCGGGTGGAGGCCGAGGAATTCGAGCCCGGCCGTCTCGGGGTACCCCGCCCGGACGTTCAGGCACTGGACCGCGTTGCCGGCAGCCCCCTTCATCAGATTGTCGAGCGCGGCGAGCGCGACGACCCGGCCCGCGTGCGGGTCGTTCGCGAACCCGACCTCACAGTAGTTCGAGCCCGCGAGGATCTTCGGCTCCGGTTCCCGGTGGATCCCGTCGCTCTCGTGGACGATCCGCACGAACGGTTCGCCACCGTACGCCGCGCGATAGGTCCGCCACAGCTCCTTGTCGTCGACCGTCCGCATCACGAACGCGTGGCCGGTCGCGAGGACCCCGCGCACGGCCTCGACCGCGTGGCAGGAGAGCGCGACCGGGACGCCGACCTCCTGCTCGATCTCGGCGGTGTGGCGGTGGCCTGCGGCCGCGTACGCCCGCATCACGCCGGATCGCTCCGCGTGCGTGCCCGCCGGCCCGGGTTCCTGGCCGCTCGCGGAGGACCCCGTTTTGGCGTCGACGACAACGGGCCGGGGGTCGAGGAGACGGGACGTCGAGAGCGGTCGCAGGGCGAGGATCGACGCGGTCGCGATACAGCCGGGGACGGCGATGAGCGAGGCCGTGCGCAGCTCGTCGCGGTGCAGCTCGGGCAGGCCGTAAACGGCGCGCGAGAGGAGGTCCGGCCGCGGGTGCTCCCGGTGATAGTATTGAGGATAGGCCGCCGCATCGTGAAGGCGGAAGTCCGCGGAGAGGTCGATCACGATTCCTCCGGTCTCGAGCAGCGAAGGTACGCGGGCCATCGACTCGCCGTGCGGGGTCGCGAGGAAGGTGACGTCGGCCGGCCGAAGGGCCGAGTGGGGCACGAACTCGAGGTCGGTCGCCTTCCGCAGGTTCGGATGCGCACGGCCGACGGACTTGCCCGCCATCGAATCCGACGTCACCTGCTGGACCTCGACCTCGGGATGCCGCAGAAGCAGCCGCAGGAGCTCTCCGCCGACGTACCCCGACCCTCCGACGATCGCCGCCTTCATCGACGGGCCACTCCGACCGTGTAGTCGACGATCGCGCCGGCGATGTCCGCTCCGCTCACTGCGGTCAGGGCCTTGAACTCCGGCGTCGGGTTGACCTCGTGGACGACGAGGCCGGTCGGAGATTCCATCAGGTCGACCGCGAGGACCCCGCCCCCCATCGCCTCGGCCGCCTTGAGCGACAGCTCCCGCAGCTCCGGCGTGAGGGGGAGCGGCTCGGTCGTGCCGCCGCGGGCGGCGTTCGTCCGCCAGTCGCTCGACCGCCGATACATCCCGGCGACCGCCTCGGTCCCGACCACGAAGACCCGAAGGTCCCGGTCCGGCTTGGCGACGAACTCCTGAACGTAGAACACCGAGTGGACCGGCGAGGGGAGCGCGCTCTTGTGCTCGAGGATCTGCTCGGCCTCTTCGGGCGAGGAGACCTTCGCCATGAGGCGCCCCCACGACCCGACCGCCGGCTTTAGGACGGCCGGATAACCGACCCGCTCGAGCGCCTTCATCGCCGCCTCGGGAGAGAGGGCGACCACGGTCTTCGGGGTCGGAACGCCGCGCTCCGCGAGGCGGAGGGAGGCGAGGACCTTGTCCCCGGCGAGCTCGACCACGTCGGGCGAATTGACGGTCGGGATCCCGTAGTGGGCGAAGCACCGCGTCGCGTAGAGCGCCCGGGTGTGGCTGACCGATCGGTTGAGGACGACGTCCGCCTCGACGTCGGGTCGGTCGAGGCCGAACGTCACGTCGGCGTCGTCGATGCGGACGACCCCGAGCCCCCGCGACTCCGCGGCCGCGAGGATCCACTTCTCCTCGGGCCGTACGATCGTGTAGAAGACCCCGAGGCGGACGCCGTCACTCACCCCAGTCCTCGGCCTCTTTCGGGGCGGGCTGCACCGCGAACGGCGCGGTCCCGAACACCTCGAGCTCCGTACCGCAGTCCGGGCAGGGGAAGACTTCCCCCAGCACCTTGTCGTTCCGCTCGACCTTCGCATCGCATTCTGGGCACTGTGTCATCGCTGTTCCTCGTTCAGAAGCTCCTCGATGCGCCCGACCTTTCGGTCGAGCGAGGAGAGGGAAGCCCGGTGGGCCGAGAGCCGGGCGCGCGCGTCCGCCGATTGTACGGCGACCGCGGCGGGGGCGGGTCCGCCGTGCGTCGCGCGTCGACCGACGGCCGCGCGCGGGTCGGGGGCCCCGGGCGCCGCGCTCGGGCCGTCGACCGGGTACGACCGGCCGACCTCGTAC
>JASHUL010000062.1 GCA_030039995.1 Thermoplasmata archaeon | reverse complement strand
GAGCGGGGCGGACGCCGTCGCCGGGAGCGCGGACGCGAGCCCGACGCGCTCGACGACCGCGCGGGCCTCCGCGCGCTCTTCGGGCGTGACGCGCCGCGTCGGGCCGCCTCCGAGGACCGCGGTGCCGTCCCCCCGTTCGACGACGAGCGTCGCGAGGTCCGCTCGCGTCACCGCCGCGGCGAGCCGCCCACCGACCGCACCGGTCCCGATGACCCGCGCGAGGAGCGCGACCTCGCGCCCGTCGGCGCCGGCGGCGTGCGACCGCTCGAGGAAGCTCGCGAACTCCGCGGGGGTCATGCCGACCGGCGGGGTGGCGAGCGACTTCAGGGCGCCGGGCGACAGGAGGACGAGGAGCAGGTCCTGCTCCGTCAGCCCTTCCGCGAGCTCGACGGCGGATCGGACGGCCGACTCGGCGACCGGGTCGCCCGGCCAGCCCGGGGCGACGGCGAGCCCCCGGAACGGTACTTCGTCCGTCACCGGTTCCGGACCCGCGAGGAACCCTTGCGTCAGTTGCTGGCCGAGCGCGTGGAGCACGCCGAGCGCCATCGAGTTGGCGGCGTTCCCGAACGCGAGGAAGGCGACCTCGCGATAGCGACCTTCCGGCACGAACCGGTTCCCGACCCGCAAGGTACCGCCCTCCCGGCGCACCGCGAGGCGGACCGCGTGGTAGGCGTCCGCCGCCGAGACGGCGGCACGGTAGGCGAGCGACGGCACGGGATCCGGCCCTTTCGGGTCCGGCTCGCCGGGCGGGAACGGGTCCCACGGAAACTGCCCGATCACGGACTCACCCGAGCTGCAACCGCTCGACGGACGTCGGCCGGTCGCTCGAGAAAAAGCGCGCCGGGGCGAACGTCGCGGGGTCGAGGTCCACGCGCTCGCCCAGCGCCGCCTGGGCGACGCGCCGCGAGGCCGCCGGCGCGAGCATGAACCCGTGTCCGCCGAACCCGTTGGCGTGAACGAACCCCGGGCGCCGGGGGTCCTCGCCGATCACCGGGAACCCATCGGGGGTGTCGTCGTAGAACCCGGACCACGCTCGGAGCACCCCGAGCGAGGCGAGCCGGGGCACGAGGAGCACGAGCGCGCGCGCCATCCCGGTCAAAAAGCGCGGGGACGTCGGCATCCCTCCGTCGACCCCGTGGCCGTTCGGCACCGTGACCCCGCCGACGATCTCTCCGCGCATCGTCTGGCTGAAGTACAGGCCGTCCGAGACGCGGACGACCATCGGGTCCAGGAACGGTTTCACCGGTTCGGTGGCGAAGATCTCGTGCCGCGTCGCCACGTTCGGCACCGTGAGCCCGGCCCGCCGGGAGAACTCCGCGGACCAGCCGCCCGCCGCGTTGACGACGACCGGCGCTTCGACACGTCCGGCGCTCGTCATCACCGCGGCGACACGACCGGCCGGCGCGTCAACGCCGACCGCTTCGACACCGAGCGCTACCTCGACCCCGAGCGAGCGGGCCGCCTCGTAAAGGCCCCAGACGGCAGGGAACGGGTAGAGCGTCCCGTCCGACCCGAGGTACGTACCCCCGACCGAAGCGCCCGGCGCGATCCCGGGCACGAGCGCCGCGACGCGCTCCGGGCCGAGAACCTCGGAGGGGAGGCCTTCCGAGACGACGAGGTCGTGCACCGCCCGCAGCCGCGTCAATTCGCGCTCGGTCTCGGCGAGGAAGACGTACCCCGACTGGCGGAACCAGATGTTGTAGCCGAAGTCGAGCCCGAAGCGGCGGTATGCCGCCACCGACTCGCGGGCGAGTCGGACCGTCGCCCGCGTTTCCCACTGCTGCCGCACCCCGCCCCCGTTCCGACCGGACGCGCCGCTCGAGAGGAAGCCCCGGTCGACCACGAGCACCGGCCCCGCCCCGGCCCGCGCGAGGTGGACCGCGGTGTAAAGTCCGAGGACCCCGGCGCCGACGACGACAACTCGGTAGGAAGAGCGGGCGAGCGAGGTCATCGTGGCTCCTCTTCCGAGCCCACGTCGGCCAGCGCCGCGAACGCCCCGAGCGGCGTCGGCACGACCGGTGGGCGCTGCGTGATGTACCCGACCTCGGGCGGGGACCGGGCCTCGAGTCGCGCGAGAAGGAGGAGCGCGTCCGGAAGGCAGTAGCGACCCTGACAGAGCCCGGTCCCGAGTCCGGTGTAGCGCTTGATCACCTCGATCCCACGATACCCGGCGCGGTGGGCGGCTTCCACCTCCTCGAGGAGCACGTCCTCGCAGGGGCAGGCGACCCACCGGCCCGAGCGGGGCTCCGCCGCGAGCTCCCGGTAGTACCCGTCCAGGTCCGGTAGCCCCGTGCTCGCGACCCGGGGAGGTGGTGCCCCTTCGGGGAGTGGGCGGCCGAGCAGGGCGGCAGCGACCCGGGCGGTGGTGTCGCCCGTCGCGTCCGGCAGGTATCCGGCCGATTCGCCGAGTGCGAAAAGACCGGGGACGCTCGTCTCGCCGGACTCCGCGAGCCACGGATAGTACGCGCCCGTCCCGCCCCGCCATTCCATCCGTGCCCCGGCCTGGAAGAACAGCTGCGGAGTCGGGAGGCGCCGGTGCGCGAGGATGACCGCGTCGCATCCGAGCGAGAACCGGGGTCCGTGGCCCCGGGTGCGGAGCGCGACGGATCGGACGCGGGACCGGCCCGAGGCCGACAGGAGGAGCGAGCGCGGGTAGAGCGGGATCTCGAGCTCGGACGCCCGGCGAACGACCCCCGGCTCGACGTCGCCGGGGGAGACGATCGCGCTGACGGCGTCGCCGCACCGCTCGAGCACGTCGGTGACCCGCTCCCCGCCACCGACGACGACCGCGCGCTCGAACGGGGCGCGACCGTCCGGCGCGAGCAGGGCGAACGCTCCGTCCGCCGTGAGCACTCCCGGGCGGTCGTTCCCCCCGAAGCCGAGCGCCGCGTCGTAGCCGCCCGTCGCGACCACGACGGCGCGGGCCCGGATCTCGACTCCACGGGCTGGCTCTTCGAAACCGAGCAGGGTGAAGCGAGCGTCGCCGCCGGGCGCGGGCGGCGGAAGGAACGTCACGGTCGTGCGGCCGAGGAGGTCCGCCCAGGGGACCGGCGCGGGGCGGAGCGCCCGGTCGATCGCTACGACCGGCCGGCCGGCGTTCGCGAGCTGAGCGGCGAGCGCGCGCCCCGCCACGCCGGCCCCGACGATCGCCACGTCGACCGTCCGCCGTAGCGGGGGCGAGGACGGCGGAGCCGGGACGCCCGGATCGGGCGCGGCCCCGTAGCCGGCCAGCCGGCGGACGACCCGATGGTAGGCGCGCGTCGCCCACGCGGGCCGCCGAAAGCCGTGCAAGGTGTCGATCCCGCCCGGGAAGACGAAGTCTAGGACACCGAGCAGGTCGAACCGGGGTGACGGCCAGGAGTTCTCGGTCGTCACGACGTCGCCCTCCGCCGGCTCGAAGCGGCAGGCTCGGACGTTCGGCCGCCCGTTCACGCGGACGAGGCACCCCGTGCAGTGACCGACACCGCAGAACGGGCCCCGGGGCCGGTGGTACCGGATCGACCGCTGGAGCGCCGGCCATCCGTCCCGGGCGAGTGCGGCGAGGAGCGTCTCGCCGGGGCGCACGTTCTTCGCCGACCGGTCGAAGAGAACGTGACGTTCCGAAGGCCCCGCCATGCAGCGAACCGGCGGACACCCGCGCCCGAGCTATTTAGAGTCCGGGGGTCGGGACGTCGTCGCTGCGGCCAGCGGTGGCTATATAGAAAGCCGGAACTCCGCCCGGCCGTCGCCATGCGGAGCACCGGAGGCTTTCACGGCCGACGGATCCAGAAGACCGGCGGGTCGACGTTCATCATCTCACTGCCGAAGAACTGGGTCGTCTCGCGGGGGCTCGGGGCGGGCGATACGTTGTTCTTCACCCCGCGCGCCGACGGCTCGCTGACGGTCTTCGCCGAGTCGGGGGAGGCCCCCGAGGCGGAGCGCCGCGTCGTGGAGGTGTCGAACGACCTCGAGGTGGAGCATCTCTTCCGCCGGTTGATCGCGGAGTACATCGCCGGCTACCCGCTCCTCGAGATCCGGACGCCGGGGCGGATGAGCGCCCGTACCCGCGAGGTGATCCGGAACTTCGCCCAGCGGATGATCGGCCCCGAGATTCTCGAGGAGACGGCGGAGGCAGTCATCCTTCAGGACGTCGTCGGTCAGAACCCGCTCCCGATCCCGTCGGTCATCCGCCGGATGCACCAGATGGTCCGGGCGATGCAGACCGACGCGATGGCCGCGTTCCGCGCCCGGGACGCGTCGATCGCCCGCGACGTGATCGAGCGCGACTGGGAGGTCGACCGGCTCCACTGGTTCCTCGAAAAGCAGGTGACGAGCGCGCTGCGGGACGCTCGGATCCTCGTCAGCCTCGACCTCACGCTGCCCGAGTGCTCCACGTACCTCCTCGCCTCCCGGGTGCTCGAACGGATCGCGGACCACGCGGTCCGGATCGCCGAGACGGTGACGATCCTCGGCCGCGAACGCACCCCGGATCGCCTCTTCAACGAGCTCGAACGGATGGCGGCCTCGGCCGCGACCGCGCTCGCGGACGCCCTCGACAGCCTCGACTCGCGCGACATCGAGAAGGCGAACGCGGTGATCGACGCGGCCAAACGGATCACCCGCGAGCGGGACCACGTGCTGCACGAGCTCACGACCAAACGCGGGCGGCTCGCGGTCGGGCTCGCCTACGTGCTCGAGAGCCTCGAGCGGAGCGCGTTCTACGCGAGCGACCTCGCCGAGATCGCGATCAACCGGGCCGTGGAGTCGCCGCCCCGGGTCGAGGAATCGAACGGCGGCACGGACGAGAAGGCGGCCGCCGAACAGACGCACGCGTGACCGGTCGGACCGCTCAGCGGGCGGTGGCGGCGGGCGACCCGATCGCGGCGGTGAGCAGCGCTCCCATCTCCTCCCGGGTCGGAACCCGGGGGTTCGCGAGCACCGCCGGCGAGGCGAGGGCGTGCGCAACGATCGACTCCCGCGACGCCTCGATCCGGTCGACCGGGGCCCCCGCGGCCCGCAGGGTCGACGGGGCCCGGGCGACCTCCGCGAGGCGCCGGACCCGGACCGGCAGCGGCACGACCGTGCGCCCGTCCTCGTCGACCGGCGCGACCCGGTCGGCGAGGGTCTCGAGGCGGTCGCGGGCCGAAGGATGGTCGAACTCGAGCGCGAGCGGCAGCAGCACGGCGAGCAGTCGTCCGTAGGTCAGACCGCTCGGGCCCTCGAGGGCTCGGGCGAGCGCGTGCGCGGCGCCCCGCTGGGCGTTCGATGCGGCGAGGCCGGCCGCGGTCGCGGCGTAGTGGAGCGCCGCCCGTGCGTCCGGGTCGTCGCTCCATTTGAGCGCGTGGGCGAGACGGCGGCAGACCGTCGTGGCCGCATCGAGCGCGAGCGCGTCCGAAAACGGGTTCGACCACGCGGAAAGGAA
>JASHUL010000061.1 GCA_030039995.1 Thermoplasmata archaeon | reverse complement strand
CTCGACTCGGCGTTCAGCGGCACGGCGTTCCGTGGTCCGCGGCGGTCGTACGCGGGCGCCCGTGCCTGACGTTCGAACGGGGTCGGTCGGTCGTTCTCATCGACGGGAGCGGGTCGTCGCGCCGAGGTCCGCTCTCGTCCGTCCCCCGCGCGAGCCGGTGGTCTTCTCCGGGAGCGCCGGTGAAGCCGGGCCGTAGTCGGCTCGCGGCCCCCCGGCGCTTCGAGCTTAGGACCCCGAGGACACGGAGGGTTCCTCCCGAGTCCCGGTCGGGCTGTGGCGTGTGCGGCGAACCCGGTAGGGTTATACTGCAAACCCGCATCGGCGCCGCTACTCGCCGGTGGGTGTTCGTACGATGTCTCGGAGAGCAGTCGTTGTGGGAGTCGCCGTCGCGATCGTGGCTGTCCTTCTCGCCTCCGGGGTCGGGGCCGCCGGAGAACGGGCCGGCCCGCCCTCGACCGCCGCCGCAAGCTCGGCTGTCGGCGCGGCGACGGCCGCCGTCGCCCCCACGATCTCGTCCCCCGGAGCAGCGCGGGAACAGGCCGTCCTCCAAGAGGTCGACCGTTCGGGAGTTCCCGCGTCCGACGTGCACCTCCCGGACCTCTCCGTCGCCCCTCCCCGGGCGGGCCAACTCGTGAGTCCCACCTACTCGGCCGCGCCGGCCCCGATGGGGGTCGCGGACCTCGGATTGACCAACGTTTCCGGGCATCTTCGAGGCTCGGTGCTCGATACCTCGAGCGTGGAGGGGACGATCGCGTTCACGAACGCACTCTCCGTGAACGTCGACGGCGACGGACCCGACATGTTCGGCGTCCAGCTCAATGCCGTCGTCACGGGCATCACGCTGTTCGGCAACTCGAGCAACGAGTTCTGGACGCAGAACTTCGTCAGTTACACTCCCTCGTCGGGCGAGCTCGTGTTCGGCGACAACGTCTGGAACTTCTCGAACTACGACGCCTACATCTCGCCCAACGTCTTCTACGCGACCGGACCGAACGGAACGCTCTACGCCCCGGTGTTCTACTACGCGATCGGTCCGACGTTCACGATCCACTACCCGTTTACGATCACCTTCTACGAGAACTCCACCGTCCTCTACGACCGTCCCGCGGTCTTCTTCAACTACACGGTCTCGAAGGGAGACTGGAGCACCTCGGGGTCGTACGACTTCGTGGTGTTCAACGCGACGAACTCTCAGGCGCCCAAGCTCCACCACGCGGTCGCGGCGGGGGTGTACCAGATCGACGGCCGTCAGGACGACCCGGTGGGTCTGCCGAACGACCTTGAGCTCGACGTGGTCGGGAACGACGATGGGGACACCACGAGCTTCTACGCAATGGACGCGAGCCTCTCCATCGGGACCTGGGACACAACGTCCCGGTCGTACGTCGCGGTTCCGAGCGCCTACGACTCCGGCTCCGAGACGGGCGAAACGAGCGACGGGGTCGCCGTCTCCTACTCCGGGTCCACTCCCGTCGCGCAACTCCAACTCGGCCCGTCATTCCTCTACGGGCTCTGGGGAATGTCGTCGGACTCCGGTCGTCGGACGATCGTGCAGCAGCTCGCCCCCACGAACACGCTCCTGTTGGTGAACCCCGGCACCTCCCTCAACGAGAGCGAAGCGCAGTGGGTCCCGTCCTCGCCGTCGGGGACCACCACGTTCTCCCTGCCCAACGGCGGCGACTATTGGGTCCAGTACGTGCTCTCCGACCACGACCCCGGTGGAGCCGTCCTGGCCACCGCGTCGAACTCGACGTCGTACCGTTCGTTCACGGGGACGCTGAACGAGGCGCTCGGGGTGTACACGCCGCTCATCGCGTTCGGGAACGGACAGCTCGCGGGGATCTCCTCGGGCGGGAGCGGCTCGGTCTCGAACCCGTACGTCATCGACCACACCGAGTACGGGCCGATCTTGTCGGAGTTCGCGGCCTGGAACGACTATCAGTGGCCGGTGTTCCCCGGGCTCCTGCTCTACGGCACGACCGATTACGTCTCGGTGACGCCGCCGGCGTTCACGGTCGTCTATCCGTGGTGGATGACCGCGGACATCGTGGAGTTCGGGCTCCCGTCGACGAACCAGCTGCAACTCTGGTTCTGGGACAGCGAGCACGTCGTCGTCCGGGGCGGAACGGTCTCGGGCTGGCTCTCCGCGTTCCTCGAGGGCTTCCCGGAGGGCTCGATCATCTTCTGGAACTCGACGAACGACCTCGTCGCCGGCACGACGTTCCTCGACCAGGGCGATGCGATCGTCCTCTACGGCGGGACGGACAACACGATCTGGGGGAGTCACTTCTGGGATGCGACGACCACCGCGACCGACCCGGAGGACGTGCTGAACTCGGGCGAATTCACCCAGGCCGTCAACGAGTCGGAATCGGGCGACCTCATCTACAACAACTACGTCGACGTTCCGTTCCCCGCGATCACCCCCACTTTCGACCCGCTCTCCTGCCAGATCAACTGCGAGCCGGCGGCCTACCTCGATGCGTGGAACGTCGCTCCGCAGCCGGCGAGCGACGTACGGGTCGTCGATGGCGTGCCCCTCTCGGGCAACATCCACGGCTACTCCTGGCAGGGCGGGAACTACTGGTCGAACTACGGTACCGCGTCGGATCCCTACGGCATCCTCCCGTACAACAACAGCGGTCAGATCGTGTACGGCGGGGATTATGCGCCGCTCGCACCGCCCCTCTACAAGGTCACGTTCGCGGAGTCCGGCCTGCCCGGGGGGACGGTGTGGTCCGTGACGCTCAACGGCGTCACGTTCTCGAGCGAGGGCCGAACGATCACGTTCGAAGACCCGAACGGCGCGTACGCTTTCGGCGTGCCCCCCGTGAACCACCGCTTCGCGCTGCCGTCGCACGGCACCGTGGTCGTGCGCGGGGCGAACGTGTTCGAAACCGTGGAGTTCGTCTGAGCCCGGCGACGTCCTCCGCCCGTCGCCCACGACCCTCGTCGGGTTCGGCCGCGCGAAACCGAGTGGCGGGTTCGGCCGTGCCGCCTAGCGCTGTGGCAGGGCCACGCTCGGGCGCGCCGGCGCCATCGGCAGGGGTACCGCGCCCTCCGGCGGTCGGAACGAGCCGGCGCCGAACTGAGGGCGTGCGGCGAACCGCGGCGAAGGGGTGGCCGCGTCCGCGCGACGGGGTCGGGTCTCGGCCCGGCCGAGCCATCGTCGGACCGTGTGGCGGATGTCCGAGATGTACAGGTTGTCGTACGGGCAATCCTCGACGCAGTCGCCGACCCCGCAGCACTTCGTGCTCCGGAACTCCCCCTTCTGTCGGAAGTGTCCGACCATATCGGTCAGACCGACGGGGCAGCCTTTCGCACAGTCGAGCGTCGGACAGTCCTTGCAGACCTGCTTGTCGCGGACCTTGAGTTTGAACGTGCCGATCTTCTGGAACGCCTGCGCGATGATCCCGGTGTAGCACCAGCCCATCGTGACGCAGTTGTAGTTACCCGCGTACGGGATCGCGACGAACAGGACGTACCAGCCGACCGAGAACGACGCGATAAAGAGGAACACGCTCGGGTCGGTCCCCTGGATGTAGACGCTCAGCGTCCCGACCGTATCGAGATACGACAGGACCGACGTCCCGACCAGCGCGAACATCACGACTCCGAGCGTGACCGAGTACGCGGAAGAGAACCGGCTCGAGAGGTACTTTCGGGCGATCGGGCTGGACCGGTTGAACGATTTCATCGCGTCGACGGTCGTCCCGAGGTACATCAGCGGGGCGGTGCAGAACACCGAGCAGATGACGCGACGTCCGAAGAGCACCACGAGCACGCCCGTGACCAGATACGTCAGGAGCACCGTGGAGAAGACGCCGATCGCGAGCGGATACGACCCGATCCCCATCGACCAACCGAGCACCGGGACCGTGCTCGGGTTCGGCGCGTTCGGGAACACGAGCGAGAAGTAGATGCTCGGGTAGAAGGTCGCGAACGCCGCGTAGCAGCCCATCATCAAGAGCAGGCGCACTCGGTTCTCGAAGTTCTTGGTCTCGCGGAACTTGAAGACGACCAGCGTCCCCATCTCGAGTCCCATCATGATGAGGAACCACGACGAGGCGGCCGCCGTCGCGAAGAACCAGAACCCGTTCGACAGCGCGTTCAG
>JASHUL010000060.1 GCA_030039995.1 Thermoplasmata archaeon | reverse complement strand
TACAACGAGCGGTCCGCGCTCGCGCTCTTTTACCCCACGCTCGCGCCGGTGGTCGCCGCGCTCGACGGCGAGATCGTCCTCGTCGACGACGGCTCGCCGGATGGGACCGCGGCCTTGGCCCGCACGCTCGGGCCCGTGCCGTGCACCGTGGTCGAACGCCCGGGCCTGCGAGGCCTCGCGTCGGCGGTCCTCGACGGTATGGCGCGGGCGCGGTCGGACGTGCTCGTCGTGATGGACGCCGACGGCAGCCACCCGGCGGCCACGGTGCCGACCTTGGTCGCCGCCGTCACCACGGGGGGCGCCGAGATGGCGCTCGGGAGCCGTGCGGTGCCGGGCGGGCGGTCGCCCGGATTGAGCGCGCCTCGCCGCGTGGTCTCCCGCGCCGCGCGCGCACTGGCCCGACCGGTGACCACGGTGGGCGACCCGATGTCCGGATTCTTCGCGGTGCGCCGCGGGGTGGTCGAGCGGGAGCGGCTCGCGCCGCTCGGGTACAAGATCGCGCTCGAGGTCATCGTGAAAGGCCGTCCAACGCCCCTCGTCGAGGTGCCGTTCGTTTTCGGCCCCCGCCTCGCCGGCACGAGCAAGCTCGGTCGCCGCGAGATGGTGAACTACGTCCGTCACGTCGCGCGGCTCTACGCGTTCGCCGCGCGCCGTCGGGCCTCGAGGACGCGATAGCCGGAGCCCCGGCCCAGCACCTCGACCGTCCCGTCCCAGTGCTGCTCGAGCCAGTCCTGGTAGAATCGGATCCCGAGGCTCCCCTTCCCGACGAGCACGAGTCGACCCCCGGGCCGGAGGTGGGTCCAAGCCTCTTCGAGGATCCGGAGGACGTGCCCCCGCCCCCGCCGATACGGAGGGTTCGTCGCGATCAGGTCGAACCGCTCGCTCTCGACCGGCGCGAAGAACTCGCCGACCCGCACCTCGGCGTTGGCGACCCCGTTCCGCTCGAGGTTGCGTTCCGCGAGACGCGCGGCTCGCCGGTTCACTTCGGTCAAGACCACGTGGCCCGCCGGCGCGGCCTTCGCCGCCGCGACCCCCACCGCTCCCCAGCCGCATCCCAGGTCGAGGACACGGTCCGCCTCCCGAACGACGAGGTTCTCGATGAGAAGCGAGGTCCCCGGGTCCACGCCGTGCGTGGCGAAGACCCCCGCATCCGTGACGAACGTCAGGAGCTCGCCACGGTACAGGAAGCGAAGCGTACGGGGCGCCGAACGCGCCCGGGGCCGCTCCTGAAAGTACTGCTCCGCGACGACCGGCTCGTCGTCCTCCGCCATCGGCGTCAGCTCCGACGACGGAAGAACGACTCCCGACGGGTCGGCGTGGGTGTCACCGGACCGAGCGCCTCGCGCAGGAGGTCCTTCTCCCGACCGGAAAGCGACCGGGGGATATCGACGTGCAGCGTCACAACGAGGTCCCCTCGGGAAGAGCTGCGGAATCGGGGGAACCCAAGACCGCGCATGCGGAACGGCGTCTCGGGCTGGGTGCCCGCGGGGACCTTCAACTCCGCCTGGCCCTCGATCGTCCGGACGGTCACCACTCCGCCGAGCAACGCGGTGGCCAACGGCACCGTCGCTTCGGTGAACGCGTCCGTCCCGTCGCGTCGGATGTGGTCGGACGGCTCGAAGACGACCTGAACATAGAGGTCGCCCGCCGAATCGCCGTCGACCCCCTGACCGCCGTGGCCGGCGACCCGCAGCACCCCTCCGTCCTCCATTCCCGGCGGGACCGTCACCTCGATGTGTTCGACGGTCCGTTGTCGACCGGAGCCGCCGCAGGTCGGGCACCGTTCGAGGATCTTGCGGCCACTGCCCCGGCAGGTCGGGCACTGCCCGACCGTGATGAACTGCGTGTATCCGCGGCTGCGCGTCCGCCGCACCTGACCGGAACCCCCGCACTCGGGGCAGACCTCGTACGCGGTGCCGTCCTTGGCGCCGTTGCCGTGACAGTCGGGGCACGGGCCGACGATCGGTACCTCGAGGGTGGGGTGGGCGCCCTCGACCGCCGCCCGGAGCGGGAGCCGGACCGCCACTTCGACATCGCTCCCGCGCGACGCCCGGGCCGCCGGGCCGCCCATGAAGCTGCCGAACAGCTGCTGGAACAACGGGTTCGCCCCGAGCAGGTCTTCGAGGTCTCCCGCGTGCGTGAAGTTCTGCCAGGTGAACCCGCCGGGTCCGAAGTCCCCCTGGACCGCGTCGAAACCCAGCTGGTCGTAGTTGCGCCGCTTCTGGGGGTCGGCGAGCACCTCGTACGCTTCCGAGATCTCCTTGAACTTCGCCTCGGCGGCCTTCGGGTCGCTCTTCGCGACGTCGGGATGGTACTGGCGGGCGAGCTTGCGGTACGCCGACTTGATCTCGTCGGGCGAGGCGGTCTTCGCCACGCCGAGGACTTCGTAGTAATCGCGCTTGGCCATGCTCGCCGCGGGCCGGACCGGCCGTCCCGTTCGCTCTTACGGTCGTGGCTATTTACGGTCTCGTCCGCGGGGACCCGAGGGCCACCGAAGCTCGACACGACTGCCGGTCCCGGCGCTCCATCGCCGAGCGGCGCTCCCCTCCCGCACGGCGACCTCGAGAAGGCCGAAGCTCGAGCCGAGGAGTCCCGCGCGTCCTCGGGCGAGCGTCTCGTAGCTCCTCGCCACGGGGACGGTCCGCGGTCGCCCGCGGTCGATCCGTACCGTGACCCGCGGGGCGCTGTCCGGTAGCCAGTCGGTCGGCACGTCGGTGATCAGATTACCGAACCGGTCGATGTGGAGGACCTCCCCGCGCGCCCCCCCCGCGGTCGCTCGGGCGGTGGGGACGGAATACGGGCGGGGCCGGATCGGCCGACCGAGACGGGAGGCTCGAACACCGAGCGCGAGACGGGCCGCGGTCGGGGCGAACAGGTCCCGCCCGTCGAACGTCGTTCCGACCCGTCCGCGGCTCCCCAGCTTCGCGGGGTCGATCCGATAGGCTTTCGGCCGTCCGAGGAGCGTCGCGAGCGGCCAGAGGACGCCGTTGTCCGGCCCGACGAGGGTCGAGCCGTCGCCGCACTCGATCGCGATCGGCGCCCGGCGTCCACCGACGCCCGGGTCGACGACCGCGACGTGGACGGTCCCCGGGGGAAAGCCGCCCGCCATCGCCCGGAGGAGGAACGCCGCCTCCCCGACGGCGTGGGGTCGAAGGTCGTGCGCGAGGTCGACCACGTTCCCGGGGAGCAGCCGATGGGCGAGGACCGCCTTCATCTGGGCCGCGTAGGCCGAACCGATGTCGCTGGTGAGCGTGATCAGCCGGGGTCCGGCGGGCGCGCGCATCCGTCTCGACCCCGAGGGTCGACCGAGGAGCCCCGGTTACGACTTCATGATCGCGACCAGGAAGATCCCGACCGCGACCAGCGCGCCGATGACGGCGGCGACGATCACGAGGAACGACTCCCAGAGGAGCGAACCGAGCTGCCCGGACTGCCCCCCGAACGAGCCGTTGTGGTAGAGGTAGCCGGTGAGGATCCCGACGACCAGCCCGACCACGAGGAGGGCCACGCCGATCGTACGGCTCTTGCCGCTGCCGAAGTAGGCGGTGAAGACGCCCGCCAGGATCAGGAACAGACCGAAGACGAGGAGGAGGATCGTCAGGAACTGCCAGCCGCCGATCGCTACCGTGGACCCAACCAGACCGATCATTTCGTACCCTTCAGAATTTGATGCCGGTGAGGGTCTTCGTGTCGATGACGCCCGGGACGGAGCGGATCTTGTCGACGACCAGCTGCCCCAGGGCGTTAAAGTCTTCGGCTTCGACCTTGGCAATGAGGTCGTACTCCCCAAAGAGGGGGTGCAGCTCCACGATTCCCTTCACCCGGAGCAGCTCGGTGTAGACCTCGTGCTCCTTGGCCGGGGCCGTGCTGATCAAGACAAAGCCGATGGCCACGCCCGAAACACCCTCGAATGGGCGCGACAACGACCCCCCTTAATAAGCGTTGAGATTCGGCGAGGGCCGTCGTTCTCGCCGAGAATTCGACTCGACCCGACACCTCCACTCCACGCTCCCAAAATTAAGTAGGGGGCCCCGTAGCGCCGGCCCCGAACGATGTCGCTGTCGCTTCGAACGTGGCCCGGCCGGTTGGTCGCCCGGCCGTGGCTCCTCGCCTTCGTACCCATCAACGCGGCGACCGCCGGGTTCGGTGTTGTGCTCCCGCTCCTCATCCTGATCCCGCTCCACGGGAGCTGGGCGGACGTCGCGGTGGCGGCGACGTTGTTCAACTCGTCCGTCATCCTCTCGTCGGTCGTCTGGGGCCGTCTCGCGGACCTCTACCGGGGGCGTCGGGCGTTCCTCCTCGCGAATTACGGAGGGTACGCGGCGCTGTATCTCGGGCTCACCCACATCGGGTCCCTGCCGTGGCTCTACGTGCTCTACACGGCGATCGGGTTGCTCTCGCCCGCCGGGACGAACGCGGCGAACCTCCTGATCCTCGAGAAGTTCTCCGAGAAGGAACGGGCGACCGCGTTCGCTTCGTTCCAGGAGATGAGCATGGTCGGCTCGGTCGCCGGTCTCCTCATCGGCTACTTCTGGACGGTCGCGAACGACGCCCTCGCGGCACTGCTCTACGTCCTCGCGGCCCTCGCCGCCGTGAGCGCGGTGGCGCTGTGGTTCGGGATCCGGGAGGCGGGCCGCCTGCTGACGAACGCGAGCGTCGCGAAGCACCCGGAGAGCCTCGCCTCGCGGCTCCACATCTCCTCGTCGCTTCGGATCTCGATCCCGTTCTTTCCGCGACACCCGAAGGCCGGTCCGTCGCGGCTCGCGCGCTTTCGCCTCTGGGTCATCGAAGAGATGCACCACGAGCTGCCGCTCATCATGGGCGCGATGTTCCTGTTCAACCTCGCCTCGAACCTCTACAACATCTCGTACACTCCGTATCTCTACACCGCCGGTCTGGGCGTCGCCTCGATCTTCCTCGTGAACGTCGCGAACAACCTCGCCCAGGTGTTCCTCTACCCGCTCTCCGGACGGCTCGCGAACCGCATCGGGCCGGACGCGCTCGTGCGCTGGTCGACGTACGTGCGCAGTCTGGGGTACCTCGCCACGGCCGGGTTCACGTTCGCCCTCCTGTTCGGCACGGACGCGTTGGCCGCCAACCTCGTCTCGTTCGCGGTGCTGGGCGGGGCGATCGCGGTCTACACGACCGCGAGCTCGCTGCTCTTGTTCCGGGGGCTCGAGCGCCGGGACGCCGGAGGGCTGTTGGGCGTGAACAGCGCGCTCGGAGGGGGCGCGGCGGTGCTCGGCGCGGCCCTCTCGGGAGTCCTTGCGGTGTTCGGCAGCTTCCGACTCGTCTTCCTCGTCGCGGCGGGGGCTCTCCTCATCTCGATCCCGCTTTGGACGGCCGCCGTGGTGGCCTACCGGCGCCGGCGGACCGGGGCTCCCGAGACCGTCGCGGTCGTGGTCGCGCCGGCGCCGGCCCACGTTCCCGAGCCCGCCCCGACCGCGAAACCCCATTAGTCCCGACCGTTTCGCGCCGTCGGGCAAGGGCCGATGGTCGCGACACCGGGCGTTCAGCGCGGACTCGAGGACGTGGTCGCCCTCGAGTCGCGGATCTGCTTCATCGACGGGGTGCGCGGCCGGCTGATCTACCAGGGGTACGATATCCGCGACCTCGCCGCGCAGTCCACGTTCGAGGAGGTCGCGTACCTGCTGTGGTACGGGCGGCTCCCGACCGCAGCTCAGCTGGCCGACCTGAAGACCCGGTTCGGGACGCTGCGCACGCTCCCGCCCCCGCTCGTCGAACGGATCGAGTCGATGCCGCTCGAGAGCACGCCGATGGACGTGCTGCGGACGAGCGTCAGTGCGCTCGCGCTCTTCGAGCCGGACGAGACGAAGCCGGGCGAGAGCTCCATCGGCGGTGCGCAGCGCCTCACCGCCGCCCTGCCCACGATCCTCGGGACGTTCCACCGTCGGCGTACCGGCCGGGCGCCCTTGCGAGCCCGACCCGAGCTCTCGCAGGCGGCGTACCTGCTCTACGCGCTCCTCGACCGAGACCCGACCGAACTCGAAGCACGGGCGGTCGACGTCGCCTTGATCCTCCACGCGGACCACGAGCTCAACGCCTCGACGTTCGCGGCCCGGGTCACCGCGTCCACGCTCTCCGACCTCTACAGCGCGGTGACGAGCGCCGTCGGGACCCTCAAGGGTCCGCTGCACGGCGGCGCCAACGAACGCGTCATGGACCTCCTGAACGAGATCGGCACCCCCGAGCTCTGCGAGACCGTGGTGAAGGACAAGCTCGCGAAGCACGAACGGATCATGGGGTTCGGGCACCGGGTCTACAAGGTCGAAGACCCGCGCGCGACGATCCTCCGCGAATGGTCCCGGAAGGTCGGGGAGGCGAAGGGGAACCTCCGGTACTACGAGCTCCTCCGCCGCGTGGAGGAGGTCGTCCACCGCGAGAAGGGCCTCTACCCGAACGTCGACCTCTACTCCGGTTCGATCTATTCCCTGCTCGACCTGCCGCACGACCTCTTCACGCCGATCTTCGCCGCGAGTCGAGTCGCCGGCTGGACCGCGCACGTGCTGGAGGAGTACCAGGACCTGCGGCTGATCCGGCCGACGGCGAAGTACGTCGGGGCGGTCGACCTCACGTACGTTCCCCTCGCGGAGCGAGGGTAGTCGCGACCCGGCCCGTCCGACCGCGGGATTGATGTAACGGGAGCCGGATGGTCGCCCGGTTCCGATGCGCGGGGGTCTCGTAGCACTCGGGGTCATCTTGGCGGTCCTCGGGGCGGCCCTCCTCTTCGTTCCGTTGCTGCCCGAGAGCAATCAGACGGTCAATTCCGGTTCCGAGACGCCGTACTATCTGGGGAGCGTGAGCGGCTACTCGCTCATGGGGTCGATCCCGGTCTCGGTCTCCTGGTCGGTGAACGGTTCGACCCCCGTCGAGGTCGCCGCGGCGGCGTGCAGCGGGACCTGCAACGCCTCCTCGGACCTCTCGGGGATCACGTTCGAGAACGGCACGAGCGGGACGTTCAGCTTGAGCCAGCCGAACGGCGGCTCGGTCATCATGGGGGTCCTCTACGATGGTGCTCCGTCGGTCACCGTGACGTTCAAGATCACCGTCGGGCTCGCGAGCGAGGGGACGGTGCTCGTCGTCGTCGGGATCGTCGTTTTCCTGGTCGGCCTCGTCGCGCGTCGGTCGCCGAAGGCATCTCCGACGTCCGCCCCAGCTCCCGTCGCGCCGGCGTCGCCCCCGCCCGCCCCGTGAACCGCCCTATCGCCGGGACCGCGCCGCCCGAGCGGTGCGTGGGCGGGCGTCCCCGCCGACCCGTTCCACGCTCATGAGCGGGTACCGCAGGTCCGCCCGATGCCGCAAACGGGCGGTCACGCCGACCGGCCCGTCCGCGAGCTCGACGGTCACGTCCAGCATCGGCGGTGTCAGATAGCGATACGCGAACCGGCCGCGCCCGGTCGGCCCGCCGCGCTCGGGTCGGACGACCACGGTCACCCGACGGACGTACGGTTGGAGAGCGACCGCGCGCTCGATCGTCCGGGCGACGCCCGCGGCGGTGCG
>JASHUL010000002.1 GCA_030039995.1 Thermoplasmata archaeon | reverse complement strand
TCCCCCGGAAGGAGCGCGAGGCGCACGGCGTCACGGACGGGCTCCTGCGGCTCTCGTGCGGTATCGAGGACCCCGCGGACCTCGCGGACGACGTCCGGCGCGCGCTCGGGAAGGTCTAGCCATGCGGCGCGTCACGATCTACGACTCGATGTCGCGGGAGACCCGGATCTTCGCCCCGATCCACCCGCCGCGGGTCGGACTGTACGTCTGCGGGCTGACGCCCTACGCCCCGGCCCACGTCGGCCACGGCCGGACCTTCGTGATCTTCGACATGGTCGCTCGCGCGCTCCGGCGCTGGGGCTACCGGGTCTTCTACGTCCAGAACGTCACGAACCTCGACGACAAGCTGATCGCCCGCGCCGCCGCCGAAGGGGACGACCCGCTCGCGCTCGCCCAGCGGCACTTCGCGGGCTACCTCGCGTCGATGGAGCGGCTCGGCGTCCGCTCCGTGAACTACTACCCGTTCGCCACCGACTACGTGCCCGAGATCCTCGACCAGGTCCGCGAGCTCATCCAGCGGAAGGTCGCCTACGTCGCGAAGGACGGTTCGGTCTACTTCGAGGTCGCGAAGTTCCCCCGGTTCGGCGCCCTGTCGGGTCAAAAGATTGCGGCACTCCAGCCGGGCGCGCGGGTGGAGGTCGACGAACGCAAGCGCGCGCCCGAAGACTTCGTGATCTGGAAAGCCGCGACGCCGGGCGAACCGAGCTGGGAGAGTCCGTGGGGCCCCGGCCGTCCGGGGTGGCACATCGAGGACACCGCCATGACCGGCCGGCTCCTCGGCGCGCGCTACGACCTGCACGGGGCCGGCCTCGACCTGATCTTCCCGCACCACGAGGCCGAGATCGCGATCTCGGAGTCGGCCACCGGCGAGGTCCCGCTGGTGAACTACTGGATGCACTCCGGCTTCGTGACGATGACCGGCGAGAAGATGTCCAAATCGATCGGGAACGTCGCGTCCCTCGAGGCGTCGATCTCCGAGTACGGCGCGGGGGTCCTTCGTTTCTACTACCTGAACGCCCACTACCGCAGCCCGGTCGACTTCGAGCCGGGGAAGAGCTTGGAGGAGGCGCGCGAAGCGTACCGGCGGCTCGCCGGCCCGGCCGACCGGATCGCGGAGATCGTCGAGCGGGACGGTCCGGACCGTGCCGGCGACCCTCTTCCCCCCGAGCTCGGGGCGGCCGCGGACGAGCTGGTCGACCGGCTGGACGCGACCCTGGCGGAGGACTTCAACACGCGCGAGGCGATCGCCCTCCTGTTCGGCTGGACCCGACGGGTCGGTGAATCCGGCATCGACCTCCACCATCTCGGTGGCCCGGGGCTCGCCGAGCTCGCCGCTCCCTACGACTGGGGCCGAGAGGTCCTGGGCCTGTTCGAGCGCGCGCCGACGGCGCGAGCGGGGGCCTGGGGCACCGTCGTCCCGCTGCTCTTGGAGGCTCGCGCGCGGGCCCGGACCCGCGGGGATTACGCGGAAGCCGACCGTATCCGGGACCAGCTCACCGCGGCGGGCGTCCGGCTCGAGGACGGACCGGACGGTACCCGCTGGACGTTCGCCACCACCGAGTGACGGCGCCATGCGAGGGTTCGGTTTCGCGGAGCACGGGGGCCTCGACCGGTTGGGGTTCGTCGAGATCCCGACCCCTGAACCCGGTCCGGGAGAGGTCCGGGTCGCGCTCCGGGCCGCCGCGTTCAACCGACTCGACCGGTTCACGCTCGCGGGCATCCCGGGGGTCGCGATCGACCGGCCCCACGTGCTCGGGTCGGACGGCGCGGGGGTCGTCGACCGCGTGGGCGAGGGAGTCACGACCGTGGCTCCGGGTCGCTCCGTGCTGCTGAATCCCGGCATCTGGGACGGTACGTGCGACGCCTGCCGTCGAGGTCAGGAAGCGCTCTGCCGCAACTATCGGATCGTCGGGGAGCACCTGCAGGGGACGGCGACGCGGTTCGTCGTCGTGCCCGAGAGGAACGTCCACCCCCTCCCCGAGCGACTCTCCTTCGCCGAGGGCGCGGCGGCGCCTCTCGTGTTCCAGACCGCGTGGCGGGCGATGAAGACGGTCGGGGCGGTCGCCCCGGGGGACCGCGTCGCGGTGGTCGGCGCGGGCGGAGGGGTCGCGACGGCGGTCGTCCAGGTCGCGAAGCTGCTCGGCGCCCGGGTGGTCGTGGCGTCGCGGTCCCCGGAGAAGGCCGAGCGCGCCCGGTCGCTCGGCGCCGACGACGCGCTCGTCTTCGACGACGGCGACCGCCCGCTCGACCGGGTCCTCTGGCAATGGAGCGCCAAGAACGGGGTCGACGTCGTGTTCGACTCGGTTGGGGCCCCCACGATCCCCCGGTCGGTGCGCGCGGTCGCTCGCGGAGGACGGGTGGTCGTGATCGGTGCGACCGCCGGCCCCGTCGCCGAGATCGACCTGCGGACGCTGTTCTGGCGCCAGGCGTCCGTTCGGGGCTCCACGATGGCCGGCGCCGAGGAGTTCCGGGAGGTCCTCGACCACCTCGCCGCCGGCCGGCTGCGGCCGGTGGTCGACTCCGAACGACCGCTCGAGGAGGCGGTCGAGGCGTTCCGAAGGTTCGAGGCGGCAGACCTGTTCGGGAAGATCGTCGTCACGCTCCCCCCGTAGGGGCTCCCACCCCTCCCCGAACGGCGCCGCTTCCGCGGGTTTCTCGCGGTTCCGGGCACGAAACCCGCCCCACGCAGGAGACAGGTTTCAAATACCTGAATACGGCCTTTCTTCTGACGTGAGCCATCATTTGGTCAGCTCCCCCCAGTCCGGGGAGGCCGCGCGCGACCCCCGGAAGTGGACCCGACCTGTCGGCGCCGTCCTCCTGGTCCTGCTCGTCGTCCTGAGCACCGGGCTGGCCCTGGTGACCGCGGTACCGGCCGGCGCTTCGGGACCTCTCGCCACGGCCGCCACGCCGGCCGCTCCCGTGACCCACGGCGACCTCGTGATCGCCTCCGGCGAGACGTACATCATCCAGCCGACCGGCGGCAGCTCCCTGTACTACCAGGGAGGCAACATCACCGTCGATGCGGGCGGCACCCTGATCGTCCGCAACGTCTCCCTCATCTTCGAAGAGTTCGTCTCCGACGTCGGCCTGCCGATCCAGCGTCTCTCCCACATCTACACGTTCACCGACGCGGGTACCACCGACATCTTCAACTCGACCGTCACGACCGACCTGAACCTCCTCAACGCCTACGCGAAACTGAGCGTTGTCGTCACCGGCGCGATGACCGTCTGGAACTCGACCTTCGAGTTCCCGGGATGGGTCTCCGTATCGGGCACGGCGGGGGACCTCACGTTCAACCGGTCCACGGTGGAAGCGAACCCCCTGATCCCGTACTTGAACGAGCCGGCGATCATCACGGCCGACACCGAGTTCGCCCCCTCGATCAGCGTCACGGCGGGCGCGCAGCTGAACGCCTTCGCCAGCTCGATCACGGACACCTACGCGAACCCCACGGACACCGAGGGGATCCCGGGGCCCGCACCGCTCGGAGCGACCGACGTCGAGATCGGGGCGGGGTCCGTGAACATCACCGACCTCGTTACCCCGACCGACTCGATCAACCTCACGCGCGACTGGCTCTACGGACCGGCCGGGATCGACTCCGGCTACATCGGGATGTTCTACAACGACACCAGCACGGCCGCGACGACGACGACGGTCCAGGTCTGGTACGAGGGGAACCTCTACACCGTGGGCACGGCGGACTTCCTGAACAACACGAGCGGCGAGGTCGTCCTGCCGTTCACCGCGGGCCTGACCGACGCGATCAACGCGGCCGGGTTGATGAGCTGGCTCAACAACACCGGGGACTTCGGGCTCCCGTCCGAGACCGCGCTCAACTTCACGGACACGACCGGACCGGGCCTCGAGCTCACCGAAGCCGGGATCGTCCTCCTGCCCGCGCTCGACTACAACCTCGTCGCGAGCGGCTCGGGCACCACGGTCGTGACCGCGGACACGACGCTCGGACTCACGTTCGGCGCGCTCCCCGCCAGTCCGTTCTCGCAGGTCGCCCCGTACCCGTGGAACTCGAACAAGCTCGTCCTGGAGGACGGGGCGGTGGCGTACCTCGGCAACCTGACGGTCACCGGCCCCCAGTCGGGCGTCTTCTCGACCTCGCCGGTCCTCACGGACGCGACGAGCACGGCGAACCTCTACCGGTGGGCGAACTTCAACATCACGAGCGCCGGCACTCACTACAACGTCAGCGGGGCGGCGACGACCGCGTACTACGCCTACAACGACAACCAGGCGGCGAACGCGACCGCGACGGCGCTCAACGACCTCGCGAGCGCCGCCCCGACGATGTGGGGGTACATCGAGTACTGGGACGGAGCCCACGGGGTCCCCCGGTACGGCACCTCGAACATCAACGGCCAGTCGTACCTCATGCTCGCCTCGACCGTGATCAACGAGTCGTCGCTCCCGAGCGGGAACTTCCTCGGTGACTACCACGTCGCGATCCGGACGCCCTACATCGACAATGCCACCTGGACGAACTTCGCGGTCAGCCAGTATCCGGTCGGCGTCGGCCTCGGTTCGCCCGGGTACGGCACCCCCGACCGGATCGACGTCTTCGTCCCGGTCGCGCCCCCGGTCGTGGACATCCTCAGCTTCACGATCCCGACGAGCCCGATCAACCTCAACGACGTCTATGCGTCCAACGGGACGCTGTTCCTGAACGGGCCCGGAACGGCGGTCATCGACCTCTACGCCACCCCGGTCGGCGGCGGCAGCCAGACACTGATCGGCGTCGACCCGGACGCGACGAACGGTACGTTCCAGTTCGATTGGACGTACCCGATCAGCCTCTCCGCCGGGACGACCTACACGCTCGAGGCGACCGCGGCCTACAAGACCGCGACGGCGTCGAAGGACGTCGGGACGGTCAGCGTCCCCTCGACGACCTCCCCCGTCGGCTTCCTGTTCCAGAAGTTCCTCGGGCTCCCGCTCTGGACCTGGATCGCCATCGCGGCGGCCGCGATCGTCGCGATCCTGGTCGTCCTGATGATCTTCCGGCGCCAGGCCGCCGGGAAGCTCGTGGAGTGCGGGGAGTGCGGCGAGCTGATCCCCGAAGACGCCACGGTCTGTCCGAAGTGCGGCGCGGAGTTCGAGTCCGACCTCGTGCGGTGCAGTCGCTGCTCGGCGACGATCCCCGCGAACTCTCAGTTCTGCCCCGAGTGCGGGGCCCAGCTCCTCGGGAAGCCCGGGGAGGGGTCCACGGACCCCGAGCGCCAGGCGTACGACGACTTCACCGAGAAGTTCCGTACCGAGGCGAAGCGGGAGCTCGGCGAGAACTACACCGAGAGCGCCTTCTGGGACTGGTGGAAGCGCCAGCCGACGTACCTGTCGTTCAGCCAGTGGAAGGCGCAGCAGAACAAGGGCGTACCTCGATCCGGGATGAGCGCGCCGCCGGTCGGCTTCGAGTCGACCGCACCGGCGACGCCGCCGC
>JASHUL010000059.1 GCA_030039995.1 Thermoplasmata archaeon | reverse complement strand
CCGGCGCCCGCTCCGCGAGCCAGGCGGCCAGGGAACCGGCCGGCGCGCCGGCGAGCGTGGGCCGCGCGAAGACGTTCTCGAAGCCCACGAACCGCGCGATGAACGGGTCCACCGGGTCGGAGAGCATCGTCGCCGCGTCGCTCACGCGACGCACACGACCGTGGTCGATCTCGAGGAACGAATCCGCGACCGAGAACGCGAGTCCGGGGTCGTGCGTCACGACGACGACGGGGATCCGGCCGACCTCCTGCAGCTCCTCGAAGACGAGGCCGAGCTCGTGGCGAGCCTCCACGTCGAGCGCCTGCCACGGCTCGTCCCAGAGCACGAGCTCGGGGTCGGCGGCGAGCGCCCGGGCGAGGGCGACCCGTTGCTGCTCTCCCCCCGAGAGCCGGACCGGGCGCCGGTCGGCGAGCGCGGAGAGGCCGAACCGCTCGAGGAGCTCCCGCGTGCGCGCCCGCCAGTCCAGCCGGCCCCGCATCTCGTACGGATAGCTCACGTTCCGCTCCACCGTGCGGTGGGCGAATAGGCCGAGCCCCTGCGGAACGTATCCGAGCCGGCGCTGCTCGGGCGCAGCGACGGTCAGGTCGACGCCGCCGCGGAGGACCCGGCCCTCCCGCGCCGGAACAAACCCGGCAATCGTACGCAGGAGCGTCGTCTTCCCGGCGCCCGACGGCCCGATGACCGCCGTGACGCGGCCGGCGGCGAGCGCGAGGTCGACGGGCCCGAGATGGAACCGGTCGAGGTCCGATTCGAGCCGTTCGACCGACCAGTCGGTCACGGGAGGAGCTCCCCGCGACGCCACGGCACCCAACCGGAGCGCTCGCCCACGCGGACGGCGAGGAAGAGGGCGAACGCGATGAGGAGGAAGACCGCGCTGACCGCCGCCGCTCCCTGGAGGTCCCCGGCCTGGAAGAGATTGTAGACGAGGACCGAGATGGTCGACGAGACCGGTCCGTTGTACCCCGAACTCGGGAGGACGTAGTAGGCGAGGATCAGGATCCCTCCGATCTCGCTCACCGCGCGGGCCCAGGTGAGGAGGAGCCCCGCGACGATCCCTCGCATCGCGAGCGGGAGGGTCACCGTGAGGAACGCGGTCGCCGGCCCGGCGCCCAGCGACCGGGCGGCCTCGAGGACGCGGGGGTCGACCGCGCGGAACGCGAGGTCGGCGGCGAGGACGGTGTACGGCGCGCTGACGAAGACCATGACGAGGACCACGCCCCAGATCGTGTAGTAGATCGGGAAGCCGATCTCCGTGGTGAACCGGTAGAGCGGCGTCCCGGGGATCACGAGGAGGAACAGGCCCAGCCCCACGAGCAGGTGGGGGACGGCGACCGGGAGCGCGACGAACGACTCCACCACCGACCGGCCGCGGAACGGCCGGCTGCCCAAGAGGTAGCCGAGCGGGATCGCGAAGACGACGGCCACGAGGACCGTGATCCCCGAAGCGTAGAGCGTCAGCAGAATCGACTGGCCGACCACCGCGTTCGTCGCGGCGCTCCAGATCTCCGCCGGGGTCGCGTACGTGAACAGGGCATAGATCGGGAGGAAGAACAACAGCAGCAGCGAGCCGGCGAGGACGAGCTGCAGTACGAGCCACGGCCCTCCGTCGTGTCGGCGTCGCATGAACGGGGCGCGAACGCGCCCCCGGCTCATGACAGGAACGGACTAGCCCACGACGGGAGCCCCGTGACGTCCGGCTGCAGCAGTCCCGGTACACCGGTCGGGTTGTCCGACCACCCGGGGAAGATCGGGGTCCAGGCGTTCTCCTCGGCGAGGATCGCGCTGCCCTGCGGCGAGAGGAGAAGGTGCAGGAAGAGCGCCCCGAGCGACGGGTTCTGCGCGTTCGACGGGATCGTCGCCGCGAACAGGATCGGTGCCGGCACGACCTTCTCGAGCGACCCGCTCGAACCGATGATCTGGGTGGAGAGCATCTTGTAAGCGTTGAGCGCGGTCGTGTTGTTCGCGCCGAGCCCGACGATCGGGTTGAGCAGCACGTACGGCAGGTGGTTCTGGATTGCGACCGCCTTGTACGTGATCACGGCCGAGACGGTCCCCGTCCGGATGAGGTTCGCAGCCTGGGACTCGTGCTCGATGATGGTGTAGCTCGGGTTCCCGGACGCATAGTCGCCGGGGGCTCCGTTGTACAGTTGACCGTAATAGGCCGAGAGGTCCCCGCCACCGTAGTAGTACCCCTGGAGCATGAGGCTGAAGATCTCGTTGTACCCGTTCGGGTCGGTGGAGGCGTTCCAGATGCCCATCGGGGCGTTCCCGTGGGTCGTCACGTCGTTCACGAGCGCCTGGCCCCAGTTGGAGGAGTTCACGCCGGCGAACGCGGGCAGGCTCGAGTTGTAGATCAGGACCTCCTGGGTCTGCGCGAAGACGATCTCCCAGCTCGCGTACTTCGGGTAGAGGAGGGATGGGGCAAGACGGAAGTCGGCGAGCGCTGCGACATCCGCGGTGGCGGCCAGCGAGGTGATCGCGGTCGTGATGTCCAGCGACCCTTCGTACGTCTGAGCCGCCGCGGGAGCGGAGATGCCGGGGGTCTGGTTGACAAGCTCGCTCGCGATCTGGGGGAACGTGTCGACGAGCGTCCCCGCCCCGAGAATTGAGAGCGTATCGTTCGCCACGGCGGACGGACTGGGGCCGCCCCGGTACTCGTATCCCGCGTAGAAGCCGACTCCGGCGACGCCGGCGGCGACCACGATCACGATCACGACCCACACGGCCGTTGCGGCGGTCATCGATGCGGCATTTTCCCACATCGCTTAAGCGTTCCCGACCGCCCGTGGCCGGGCCGACCGCTTCAGAAGTCGCGCCGGCGGGCGGGGGGGAAGTATAACCGGTAGACCCGACCGACGATCGCGAGAGGGGCGACCGGCCCGAACCGCCGGCTGTCGCGGGCGACCTCGGTCGCGTCGCCCCGGACGTCGACCGACCCGCTCTCGGGGTCGACGGCGTGCACCCGTTTGACGAGCCAGCGCGCGGTCGCGTCGGGGTCGACGACGACGACGATCTCTCCGACGCGCGGGGCCCGGTCGTGGTACGCTCCGGTGTCGACCATCAGCCGATCGCCGGGCTCGAGCGTCGGCCGCATGCTCTCGTCCTCGACGCGCACGCGCTGCCGACGTGCCCACGGAACCCGTCGGGGGGACAGGGCGGGGTCGCCGGCGGGGCCGGCGGCCGGCGCCGCCGGCATCCTTATCCGACCCCCGGGGCTCGCGGGGCCATGCCCGAGACCCCCTCCGTGCCGGGATGGTTCGAACGACTGGTCGACGCCGTGCATCCCCCCCGCACGGTCTACGCCCACTGCGACATCCCCTGCGGTATTTACGACCCGTACGAGGCCCAGATCTCCGCGCTGACGGTCCTTCGGATGGACCAGCTGATCGGGGAGCTCCCGATGCCGCCGATGGACGCGAAGCCCGAGGACCGGGCGGCGTACGCCTCGAAGCTCTCGCGGTACACCGCGGTGAAGGAGTCCCACGCCGAGCGCGTCAAGAGCGAGGTCCGCGTGATCTGGGGCGA
>JASHUL010000058.1 GCA_030039995.1 Thermoplasmata archaeon | reverse complement strand
CACGTCGCACGGAAGGACGACCTGCCGGTGCCATCGGCGGCACGGTTCGAGAGAATCGTCCGCGTGTTGTTCTCCGCTCGCCGTAAGCAGCTCGGCAACCTCCTTCCGCGACTCGGGGCCCCCGGGCGACCGGCCGTCGAGCTCGCCAAAGCGGCCGGCTGGCCGACGGACTGGGCCCACCTTCGGCCGGAGGAGCTGCCACCGGAGGCGTTCTTCGCCCTCGCCCGCGAACTGGGTTGAGCCCCTCGGCCCGCCCGGGCGCCGGCACGACGACCGTTTTCGACCCCGGCGCGCTCGGCCCCGCGAGGTCCCCCATGGCTCCCGAGGAGTCGTCGCGAGCGTTGGCCGGCAGTGAACGCACCGTCGCCCCCGGAGCGCGTCGGGTCGGACCGGCGGATCCGGACGGGCGGCTCGAGGTCACGGTCGTGCTCCGTCGGAGCGTCCGTTCGGCTCGTCCGCCCACGCCGGACCTCCGGCCGCCCGTGCCCGGGGCGCGTCGCCTCCCGATCAACCGGGTCGAGTTTGCCCGGCGGTTCGCCGCCGACCCCGAGGACCTCGCGGCCGTGCGAGCATTCGCGACCGCGCACGGTCTTCGTGTCCTCGCGGAACGGCCGGAACGTCGCACGGTCCACCTCGAGGGCCCGGTGCGGGCGTTCGCCTCCGCTTTCGGCACGACCCTCGACCGGTACGACGGACCGAGCGGAGGGTATCGGGGCCGGACCGGAACCCTCCGACTCCCGCCGTCGCTGGACGGGCGGGTGGTGGCGGTCCTCGGCCTCGACGACCGCCCTCCGGCCGCGCCGCACCTGCGGATTCGTGCGCCGACGGCCGCGGGCGGGACGTCGTACACCCCGCTCCAGGTCGGCACCGCGTACACCTTCCCGTCGGGCGCGGACGGGGGCGGGGAGTGCATCGGGCTGATCGAGCTCGGCGGCGGGTACCGACCGTCCGACCTGAAGGAGTACTTTCAGGGACTGGAAGTTCCGCTCCCGACCGTCGTGGCGGTCTCCGTCGACGGGGCGACGAACGCGCCGACGGGGAGCCCGAACGGGCCCGACGCGGAGGTCGCGCTCGACATCGAGGTCGCCGGCGCGCTGGCGCCCGCCGCGGCGATCGCGGTCTACTTCGCCCCGAACACCGACCGAGGATACCTCGACGCCCTCTCGGCCGCGATCCACGATACGGTCCACCGACCGTCGGTCGTCTCGGTGAGCTGGGGAGGCCCCGAGTCGGCGTGGACCGGCCAGGCCCGGGCCGCGATCGACGCGGTCCTCGAGGACGCCGCCACCCTCGGCGTCACGGTGCTGGCGGCCGCCGGGGACGCGGGCGCGGATGACGGCGGCCCCGGGACCGGGCTCGGCGTCGACTACCCGGCGTCCAGCCCCCTCGTCGTCGCCTGCGGCGGAACGCATCTCGTGATCTCGGGCGCGCTCATCGAGGAAGAGGTCGTCTGGAACGACCTCGCGACGGACGGCGGCGCGACCGGCGGCGGCGTCAGCGTCGACTACCCGCGCCCGACCTACCAAGCGGACGCGGCGGTACCGGCCGCCCCGAACGGCTACGTCGGCCGAGGAGTGCCCGACGTCGCGGGGGACGCGGACCCGATGACCGGTTACCGGATCCGGGTGGACGGGACGGTCGGGGTGTTCGGCGGCACCAGCGCGGTCGCGCCGCTCTGGGCGGCGCTCTTCGCCCGCATCAACCAGCTCCTCGGCGCCCCGGTCGGATTCGTGAACCCGCATCTCTACGCCGACGCGTCGACCGGCGCGTTCCACGACATCACCGCCGGTGGGAACGGCGGCTACGACGCGGGCCCGGGCTGGGACGCCTGCACCGGGCTCGGCTCGCCGGAGGGGACGGCGCTCGCCTCGGTGCTGCGGGGTACGTAGCATTTAGGCCGCCGGGGTCATCGGCCGCGGGTCGCGCGATGACGGACGACCCTCCCGGTGGCTTCCTCACCCTCGGCGACCTCGAGGCCGCGGCGGCCGCGAAGGCGCCGCCGGACGTCTGGGAGTTCGTGCAGGGAGGGGCCGGCGAGGAGACGACGCTCCGCGGGAACCGGGACGCGTTCCACCGCCAGACGCTCCGACCCCGCGTGCTCACCGGTGTCGATCGGGTCGACCTCCGGACGACGATCCTCGGAAGTCCGGTAGCGGCCCCGTTCTTCGTCGCGCCGACCGCCTATCAGGGTCTTCTCTGCGCGGACGGAGAGCTCGCGACCGCGCGCGCTTCGTCCGCTGCCGGGCTCCTCTCGGTCTACAGCACGCTGTCCACCCGCTCGCTCGAGGAGATCGCGGCCGCAGCCCCGGAGCGACCTCGGTGGTTCCAACTGTACCTCCAGCCCGACGTCGACGTCGCGCGTCGGCTCGTCGAGCGCGCCGAGCGGGCCGGCTATCGGGCGCTCGTCCTCACGGTCGACATGCCGCTCCTCGCCAATCGGGACCGCCAGCTGCGCAGCGGGGTGGCGGTGGACGGCCCGGCGCCGATCGGGAACGGGCCGGACGTCCACTCCCCACCGCGGGCGCTCCCGCCCGACGGCGGTCGGTTCACGTTGCGGGTCGACACCGGCGCCACCTGGGACGTCCTCGACCGCCTTCGGGAGTGGACCCGGCTCCCGCTCGTCGTCAAGGGCGTGCTGACCGGCGAGGACGCGCGTCAGGCCGTCGACCACGGAGCGAAGGCGGTCATCGTCTCGAATCACGGTGGCCGCCAGCTCGACGGCGCTCCCGCGACGCTCGAGGCGCTGCCCGAGGTCGTGGCGGCGGTCGGCCGGGACGCGGAAGTCTACCTCGACAGCGGCGTCCGTCGCGGGAGCGACGTGCTCATGGCGCTCGCGCTCGGGGCCCGGGCGGTCGGCCTCGGCCGGCCGGTGCTCTGGGCGCTCGCCGCCGGCGGCGAGGCCGGCGTCGCGCGGCTCCTCTCGCTCCTCGCCGTCGACGTCGCGACCGTCATGGCGCTGACCGGCCGTACGACGGTCGCGGCGATCGACCGGTCGTTGCTCGGGACACCACGGTGGTAGCGATGGCGACGGCGGGTTCCTCCGGACCGGCGGGGCGACGGGGCGTGCGCGTCGTCGACTCCCACACGGAAGGGGAACCGACCCGGGTCGTCATCGAGGGAGGGCCTCCGGTGGGCGACGGACCGTTGGCGGCCCGGCGCGACGCGCTCCGGGACCGATACGACGAGTTTCGCCGCGCGTTGCTCGACGAGCCCCGCGGGGTCGAGGCGATGGTCGGAGCGTTGCTCGGCCCGCCCGAGGATCCGACGCACACCGCGGGCGTCGTCTTCTTCGACCGCGCACGGTACCTGGGGATGTGCGGCCACGGGACGATCGGGCTCGTGGCGACCCTCGCGTACCTCGGCCGCGTGCGGCCCGGTCCGGCGACGATCGATACCCCGGTCGGCCCTGTGCCCGTCGAGCTCCGGCCGGACGGCTCCGTGACCGTTTGGAACGTGCCGAGCTACCGGAGCCGAACACGGGTCCGGCTCGACGTCCCGGGGTACGGCCCGATCGAAGGGGACGTCGCCTGGGGCGGTAACTGGTTCTTCCTCGTCGACACCGGGCCCGCCGACCTTCGTCTCCGGAACGTCGACACGCTGCTCGCGTACTGTCGCGCGATCCGGTCGGCGCTCGTCCGCGACGGGGTCACGGGCGAGGCCGGGGAGCCGATCGACCACGTCGAGCTGAGCGGGCCGCCCGAACGACCCGAGAATCACGGGAGAAGCTTCGTCCTGACCCCCGACGGCACCTACGACCGTTCGCCGTGCGGTACCGGCACGAGCGCGAAGGTCGCGTGCCTCGTCGCGGACGGTCGACTCGCCCTCGGAGCCCCGTGGCGCCAGGAGGGGATCCTCGGCGGGGTCTTCGAGGCGGTGGCCGAGCCGCTCCCGAGAGGGATCCGTCCCCGGCTCACCGGTACCGCCTTCGTCACGGGCGAATCGAACTTGATCTTCCAGGAGCGCGACCCGTTCCGCGCCGGGGTCGGGTCCGGCGCTCCGTCGCCGAAACGCCCGCGAACCTCGGGCGGGCGGCGGAAGCGATGAACGCGTCGGGGCCCGTCCTCTGGTCCGGAGTCCACGTCGCGATGGTCACGCCGTTCACGCCGGACGGTTCGATCGACCACGCCGAGTTCGTCCGCCATGCGCGCTGGCTCGTCGAGAGCGGAGCGGACGCGCTCATCGCGGGCGGCTCGCTGGGGGAAGGCAGCGCGCTCACGGCCGAGGAGCGACGGACGCTCGTCCGGGACCTCGTCGGCGAGGTTCGGGGACGCGTCCCCGTCATCGCCGCGGTCGCCGCCTCCCGCACGAGCGAAGCGGTCCGCCAGGCGAACGACGCCCGAGCGGAGGGCGCGGCCGGGCTCCTCGTGCTCCCCCCGTACGTCTACCGCGGCGACCGGCGCGAGACGTCCGCGCACTTCGCCGTCGTCGTCGGTTCGACCGAGCTCCCGTGTATGCTGTACAACAACCCCCCCGCGTACGGGACCGACGTCCCCCCTGACCAGGTGCGGGAACTCGTCGCGGAGCTCCCGAACCTGACGGGCGTGAAGGAGAGCAGTGGCGACGTTCGCCGGATCACCGCGCTCCGGACGCTGCTCGGTGACCGGGTGTCCATCGCGGTCGGGATCGACGACGCCCTCTTCGAGGGCGTGCGCTCGGGCGCCGTCGGCTGGGTCGCGGGGCTCGCGAACGCGTTCCCGCGGGAGTCGGCGGCGCTCTTCGGCTACTGCCGCGAGGGGGACACCGCCCGCGGATTCGACCTGTACCGGTGGTTTCTCCCGTTGCTGCGGATGGACGCCGACCCGAAGTTCGTCCAACAGATCAAGCTCGTCACGGCGGAGGTCGGGTTCGGGGCGCCCCGGGTCCGGCCGCCGCGGCTCGAGCTCTCGGGACCCGAGCGGGACGCGGTGCTCGCCGTGCTGCGCGAGCGTCTCGCCCGCCGTCCGGTCGACTCCGCTCCCGCACGGGCGCCATGAAGTAGGGGGAGCCCCTCCCGGGACGGGCCCGATGGACGAAAAGAAGTGGTCCGACGTCGACCGCTACCTCTCCGACCTGTTGCTACCGGACGACCCCGCGCTCGAGGAGGCGCTGGAGGCGAGCGAGGCGGAGCACCTGCCCCCGATCCAGGTCTCCCCACCCCAGGGAAAGCTGCTCCAGCTCTTGGCGCAGATCCGCGGGACCCGGCGGATCCTCGAGATCGGGACCCTGGGCGGGTACAGCACCATCTGGCTCGCCCGGGCCCTGCCCGCGGGAGGACGACTCATCTCCCTCGAGCTCGACCCCCACCACGCGGGCGTGGCGCGCGAGAACATCTCGAACGCGGGACTGGACGGCGTGGTCGAGGTCCGGGAGGGCCCGGCGTCCCAGAGCCTCCCGCAGCTCGCGGCGGAGCACGCCGAGCCGTTCGACCTGATCTTCATCGACGCCGACAAGCCCGCGTACCCCGAGTACCTCTCCTGGGCGCTTCGTCTCTCCCGCCGCGGGAGCGTCATCGTCGCCGATAACGTCGTCCGGAGCGGGGCCGTCGCGGACGCCGACAGCCTCGACCCGAACGTGCAGGGGATCCGGAAGTTCCACGAGATGCTGTCGACCGAGTCGCGCGTCAGCGCGACCGCCATCCAGACCGTCGGCAAGAAGGGCTACGACGGATTCGCCCTCGCGTTCGTTACGCAGGATCCGGAACCGGTTCCGCCGGGGGCGCCGCCTCGGCCTTCGCCGGCGTCGGGCGTCGCCACGCGTACCGGATGAGAAACGGGGCGAGGATCGTCGTCACGACGGTCAGTGCCCCGATGAACGGCAACACGAACGGGCCGGTCGCGCTCACGTCCGACCCCCCCTTCGCGACCACGATGGAGAGCTCGCCGCCGGAGGCGGAAAGGGTGAGCGCCGTCCGGCGCGCCTCGGGGCCCGCGACCTTCTGCTGCCGGGACGCGAGGTAGGTGGCGGCGAGCTTCACGCCGAACGCGGTCGCGAGGAACGCCGCGATCGGGAGGAGGTAGGCGGGCAGCAGCGCGACGTCCATCAACGCACCCATCGAGACGAAGAAGATCGCCCCGAACAGCTCCTTGAGCGGCGCCATCATCTCGTGCGCGAGCGCCTGGGAGTTCGACTCGGCGACCAGCACCCCGGCGAGGAACGCCCCGGTCGCGATCGAGATCCCGATATGGCTCGAGATGAACGCGAGCCCGAACGCGACGCCGAGGATCGCGAAGAGGAACAGCTCGCTGCGCTCCGCTTGCCGGACGCGGTCGATGAGCGGGGAGATCGTGCGCGGTCCGATCACGAGCGCCGCGGCGATGAACGCGACGACCAGCCCGATCGACCCGGCGATCTCGAGCGGCGAGAGATGACCGGTCGAGGCCGCGGACTGGAGGATACCGAGGATCGTGACGGTGATCACGTCCTCCACGACCGTGATACCGAGGACCAGGGTCGCGTCGCCCGACCGCAGGACCCCGATCTCCTCGAGCGCGCTCGATAGGATGACCGTGCTCGTGACGGAGATCGCGAGGCCGATGAACAGGCTGTCCCAGTAGGGGAAGCCGAACGCTTCGCCGACGAGGAAGCCCGCGGCGAACGTGGAGAGCGCCTCCGCGAGTGCGATGACGAGGGACTTCCCTCCGACGGCCCGGAGCCGCGAGATCGGGTACTCGAGCCCGACCGCGAACAGCAGGAAGACGATCCCGAGGTCGGCGAGGGCGTTGAGCACATCGGGGTACTGGATGAGGGAGGTCGGCGGAGTGTACGGGCCGATGATGATCCCCGCGATGATGTAGCCGATCAGGAGCGGCTGTCGGAGCCACCGGAAGACCAGGGCCATCCCGAGAGCGACGAGGACGACGATCGCGAGGTCCTGGATGACCTGAATGTCGCTGATCGACGGAGCCGCCATTGCGTCCGCGACCCGGAACGCGAGGTTCCATAAGTGACCTCACGTGGGACGACGACCGATGCCCGTCCCGGCAAGGCGCGAACGATCTCCTCCCCGGCGATCCGCGATCCGTTCCCCGGGGCGACGGGAACCACGTGAGCGAGACGGCGCGCCACCGGATGGTCGACGGGATTGCCGTCGGCCACGGGCTCGGACGACGACGCGAGACGAGCGTGATCAGGTGAGCGAGTTCGATGTTCGGGGTTGCGGTTCGAGTTGAGCCACGGCGGATTTTCGCCTCAGCGCCGCCCGAGGTCGACTCGTGGACACCAGGCTGGCCTCCGCGAGTCGCTTTTCGATCAACGCCAAGGCGCGCGAGACCGAGGATTTCCCCCTTCCCAAGGTTTGGGCAAACCGTGTCAGGTTCACTCTGCGAGGGACGTCGAAGTAACCGGCCGCGAGTGCCCGGTGCAGCAGCGCCGTCTGGCGCCCACTGAGGCCCCCAATCGAGCTGCGCATAGGGCCGGCACCGAAGCTCAGGACCTCGACGTCGTCGGCGATTTGCCGTAAGCGGCGGATCAGCCTCCGCAGATAGTTGGCTCGGGCGATCACCTCTACGGCGAGTTGCCCGTTCTCGATGATTCGCGGATACCGAAGGAGGGCTCCCAGTTCCGTCGCGACGACCATGTATTCGGGGGTGAGCCCGAGCCCGATCAGATAGCAGGTGCGGTGCCCGACCGGAGTTCGTCGTTTTGCCCACAAGATGGCGGGCATCTTCGCAAGCTCATCGGTGTAGTCGCGCAGCTCCGAGGAGAGCACCTCGAAATCGATCAGATACTGGTTATCGCTCAATTGCTGCACCACGCTAACCACACACTGGATCGTCGGGTGCAACTCCGTGAATCGGCGCAATGCGATGTCTTCTCGGACCGTGAAGCGGACTCGCACCACGACGAGCCGATCCCTCGAGCCCGCTCGGGGCGCGGGTCGGGATTGTCCGTTGATCTCGGAGGGGGCCGCCCGTTTCGGCGGCGACGATTTCCGGGAGAGACTCACCCGCGCCGTAACTTCCTCGGCTTAATGCAACCGATCCGGTGGCGCCGATCGGCCCGTTCTTGGCGCGACTCCGCTCAGCCGGGCGCGTCGAGTCCGCGAGGCCACTACCCAATCGAGCGGGGGAGACGGTCGATCGGCGGAAAGATCGGTGTCCATCGTGGGTCAATGGTCCCCGTTAAACTGGAGGACGCGAGCGCCGTGCAGGTCCAGCAGACTTCGGTGCTTCGCGTGGGCGATCCGGATCAAGGCGTGGTCGCACGATGGGCATCGGACGATCGTCCCCATTCCGCTCATGTAGACGACCGTCTCGGCGATCAGGTTCGAGTCGTCGCAGTTCGCGCACGTCACCGTCACTTCGGTCATCTCGAAGGGAAAGATCGCTTGCAGAGTCCCTGCGGAGGCGTTGCCGTCCAGTTGGTTCTCCATGCTCCTCCTCTCGTCAGCCGGCGCGGGCCATCATCCACTCGGTCCGAAACGTTCGGTCTTGATTCTCTGAGATGCGTACCCGAGCGCCGCGAGAAACGTGGCGGTCGCCTCGACGAAAGGGGTGGGCCCGCAGATGTACGTCAAGGGATGTTTATCGGCTGGCCACGCGACCTCACGCAGCATGTCGGCGTCGACGCGGCGGTGATAGCCCGCCCATCCCGTCGGTGCCTCGCGGGTCAGGGTGTGCCTCACTTCGAGACGCTTCGACCCCTGGGCCAACCGCTCGAGCTCGTCGCGGTAGATGATCTCGGCTAACGAACGGGACGAATAGAGTAGACGCGTCGGAACCGAGCTGCCAGAGGCGGCTTGGTGACGAATCATCGCCATGAGAGGTACGATGCCCGATCCGCCGGCGACCAGGAAGAGCGGTCCGCCCATCGATGCTTCCCAGACGAAGTAGCCGCCGATCGGTCCGCGCAGCTCCAGCTTGTCCCCTTCGTGGAGCTCGTCGGTGAGATAGGGAGACACCTCCCCGGTTTCGATTCGTTCGACCGTGATGGTCACCCGTGGCCGATCCTCGGGCGCAGAGGCGATCGAGTAGCTCCGCTCCGCGTGGTACCCGTCCTCCGATGTCAGGCGCAGGTCCACGTGCTGACCGGCACGGTGCCCGCTCCAGTCGGGCACGGAGAGGGTGATACTCTTCGCCCGGTCGGTCTCCCGCTGGGTCGCGACCACCTCCCCGAACTGCCAGTTCAGTCGCCCGAGTACCTCTGCTCCTTCCACGGATCGCCGTAGTTGTGGTAGCCCAACGACTCCCAGAAGCCGGATTTGTCCTGCTCCATCAGGCGGAGCCCCCGGACCCATTTGGCGCTCTTCCAGAAGTACAGGTGCGGCACGAGCAAGCGGGCCGGCCCGCCATGGACCGGCTCGAGGGGCTTGCCTTCGAACCCGAAGACGACCCATGCCTTTCCTCCGAGGAGATCGGCGATGGGTA
>JASHUL010000057.1 GCA_030039995.1 Thermoplasmata archaeon | reverse complement strand
CTTGTACCTTCTTCGTCACGTCGTGCGAGAACCAGCTCAACGCGACCCTCGCCCAGACGAGCGCGAGGAGGCCGCTCCCGGCGACCCCGAGGAGGTCGACGAGCCGAGCGATCGACGCCGAGAAGTTCGCGACGGGCGAGGCGTTCAACGGAGAGGACGACGTCCCCGCGAGCACTTCGCGGTCCGCGGCGACCGGGGACGGATGCGCCGACAGCGGCACGCCGAGCAGCAGCACGACGAACGCCAGGACCACGAGTCCGGCCGGGCGAACGCGCGGACGTTGCGGACTCACGAAAGGACCGACCATGCGAGGATCTCCCCCCCGTCCGGATCCTTCTGCGATCGGAGCGTGCCGTCGGCGATCAATCGGTCGATCGTCGCATGGGCTTCCTCGATCGGAACGCCCGCCTCGTCCGCCAGCAGCTCGACCATCGATCGGTCGACGCCGTCCGCGGGCTCGATGATGTCGCGCAGGACCGCGACCGCGTCGACGGACGGGCCGGGCGCTGTTCGCCGGCGTCGTCGCAGGACAAGGTAGCCCCACGTACCGCCCACACTCAGCGCCACGACCCCCGCGACGACCGCGACCTCGAGCGGCGTCCCGGTCCCGCCCGAGGCGCCTCCGCTCGCGACGGACGTCGGCGGGACGATCGGGACGATGCGGGTCGCGTTCCAGCTGGCCCCCAGCGCGTCGGTCACACGGACCGAGATCGAGACCACCCCACCGGCGGGAGCTACCAGCGACCAGGTCGCGATCCCGTCGGAGAGGTCCGTCAGGTTCCAGCGCGTACCGGGGGAGGCGGTCACGTTGACGCGGAACGGCGGAAGGCCGCCGGTCAGGTCGAGGGCGAGCTCGAAGCCGCCGGGCTGGGCGCCGCCGTCCGAGACCACCTCCCCGCGGCCGCCCAGAGCGGGAACGGTCGGCACGTCGAACGGGGCCGAGCTCCATGCCCCGTCCGCGTCGACCACGACCAGCCCGCCCGAGACGTTGCCTTCCTCAACATACGACCCTTGCCAGTCGATCGAGCCGACGGAGCCGAGTTGCCCCGCTTCCGGAACAGCATCGATCGGGTCGGCGTCGGGCGTCACGACCCAGAGGAACGGGGGCGCGCCGCCGGTCACGCTCGCCTCGACCCCCACGGTCACGTTGTCGGGACCGACCGTTGCCGACGTCTCCGTCGTGACGTTCATCGCCGGTTCGACCGTGAGCCCGGTCGTCGTGGTCGACGAGCTGACCCCGTCCGAGTCGACCACCCGAGCTTCTACCTCGAGGGAGCCCGGCCCGGCCGGGACCAGGGGCAACAGAAACTCTCCGTCCGTCGGAACGGAGAGCGACCCCGACTCCGACGAACCGACGACGGACCAAAGAAGCTGAAACGGCGGGACGCCGCCCTGTACGGCGTAGTCCATCGCACACGGTTGTCCGGCTTCCGCTCCGTCCGTCGGAGGGAACGCTTCGAGCACCGGACGGGGTTCCACCGCGACGGTCAGGGTCCCGCTCACCGGGGGTTCGAGCGTTACCGGGAGGACCTCAAGAACGACGGACCCCGCGCCGGCCTGGGAGAACGCGCACGAAAAGTTCGAGAGACCGGGGGTGAGGGTCGGGTCGGTGAGCCCGGAGGCGCCGCAGCTCCATCCCGAGAACGAACCGTTCGGCACGTCCAGTACTTGCGGGGAGAACCCGACCGGCGTGCCGGTGTCGACCTCCGAAGCGTTCCCGGAGATTCCGACCGCGATCGTGTCGCTCGACGAGACCTCCTCATCCACCGCCCCGCCGGTGGTGAGTCCCGCCGAGTCGGTGATCCCGAGCGAGGGCCGGAACGTGCCGGCCGGGAACGCATTAGGGAACCGGAACTCGCCCGGGTCCGCGACCGTCCCGTCCGTGACGGTTCCGTCGCCCCACGCGACCTGGACCGAGTACGGTGGCGCTCCACCGTAGATCGCTCCCTCGATAGCGGTGGCGACGCCGACCGGGACGGTCGCGGGCTCCGCCGTGAGGTTCGCGAGTCGAAGCGGCGCGTCGACCGTGATGTTCGCGAGCGCCGTCCCGACGGTGGCCGTCGTGCGGTCCCCGCATTGTTCGACCTCGGCCGAACGCACCCGGACCGTCGTCGTGCCCGAGACGGCCGACGCGGCATCGAAGGTGGCGTTCTCGGAGGCGGTTGAATTGAGGAATCCCACGGTGGCGCCCCCCGACACGGTCCAACGGTACCAGAGCGGAGAGGCCACGCAGCCCGGCGGTAGGTCAATCCAGGCGGCCGACAGGGTCGTCGCGTTGCCCGCGGGCATCCACCAGTCGGCCGGACTCACGATCAGCTCCGCGCCCGCGAGGGCGACGGCCTCCACCGGCGCCGCGCGCGCCGGGCCGACCGGCGAGGGGGGCATCGCCGACAAGAGCGCGGCCGCAACCGCCGCGACGGTCAGGGCGAGCGGGCAGGTCGTTCGCCCGAACCGACCGCCGGCCCGCACCGGTGCCCCCCCGACGGGCGGACGAACCGGTCGTATTTGCTCGGGGACCGGTCAGCGGTCGGTGGAAGGTGGAGATGTCGGCCGTAGCACCAGCGCGACGTGCTCCTTCGAGAACGGCTCGAGCGGCACCTCGGCCCGCACCGAGAAGCCCGCACGCGTGAGCTCCGTCCGCGCCTCCCGCACGACCGCGGACGTCGGGCGCCGCTGCGTCACGGACCGGACCTTCAGCATCAACAGCCCGGCCCCCCCCGGAGCGAGGAACAGCCGAGCGTTCTCGACGAAGATCGCGACCTGGTTCCGCTGCGCGAGGTCCTGGTAGACGAAATCGACCGTCCCGACGTCCGCCGCATACCGCTCGGGCAGCTGTGCGTCGGCGAGCAGCGGCAGGATGTTCTCGCGCCGGCGGGCGAGCGCGAGGAGCGGGGCGAACGACGCCGGCCCTTTCTCGACCACGAAGACGGGAGCGGTCGGCCACACGTCCGAGACGTGACTCACCGTCGTGCCGTGCGCGCCCCCCAGGTAGAGGACCCGCCCGACCTCCTTCTCGAACGGGACCGTGCCTCCCTTCAAGAGGAACGCTGCGAGTTTCGAGCGGAACGGATCCCACCGCCGGTACTCCACGTCGCCGACGGCCCGGAGGTCCTCTCCGTAGACCCGTTCGCCGGGCCGGAGGTTCCGCGTGTAGAGGTCGCGCCCCTCCCGGAAGACGCCGGGCCAGTTCGTCGGGTCCATCGCCGTGGCCTTAGTAGAACGAGGCGAGGTACTCGACCTCGACCGCGGCGTTGAGGGGGAGGTTCGCCATGCCGACCGCGATACGGGCCGGTCGTCCGGCCTCCCCGAACAGCTCGATCAGCAGTTCGGTCGCCCCGTTGGCGACCTCGTGGGGCCGGTCGAAGCCCGGCGAGACCGAAACGTAGACCGCGACCCGGAGGAACCGCTCGATCCGGTCGATCGACCCGAGCGCGGCGTTCAACGCGCTGAGCGCTTGCAAGGCCGTGCGCCGGGCGAGGGCCTTCGCGACGTCGAGGGGCACCTCGGCGTCGACGTGACCCGGCGAGAGGACCTTCCCGCCCTCGGTGACGATCTGTCCCGAGACCCACGCGAGGTGGTTCCACTTCACGACGGGCGAGTACGCTCCGGCCGGCTTCGGGGGTGGGGGCAGTTCGAGGCCGAGCTCTTTCAGTCGCTCGGTCGGGGTCGGGACCATGACCCCGCTAGTGGCGGGGGCGGAAAACGATGCGCTGGCGCGGGGCCGACATTCTCAAGCCCGCCGGGGCGCTAAGTGAGCGCGATGTCGTTCTTCCGCCGCCGGCGTAAGGAGTCCGACGAGGCTCCGAAGGAGGCGTCGAAGAAGTCGGACGCGTCGCCCCCGGGGAAGCCGGCGGGGTCCAAACCGGCGCCGGTCAGCGCTCTCGCGCCGTCCGCGGGGAGCGGGACGAAGCCATCCCCGCCGACCCCCGCCCCGGTCCGGTCCGGGGCGCCGCCCGCCTCGGTCGAACCGGCCGCCCCCGCGGCCGTCGAGGCGCCTCGCTCTCCGCCGCCGCCCCTCCCGGACCGCGCCCCCGCCCACGACGGACCGATGCCGGTCGTCGCCCGGCCGCTGTCGCAGTGCTTCGTCTGCGGCACGCCGCTCGAGGAGGGACGGTGCCCCCAGTGTCAGATGACGTGGGTGGAGTGACCGTCTCCGCGTCCCCGCGTCCAGCCGCAGCGTTTTGAGCCCACCTCGCTCCCGTCCGGCGATACGGATGCCCGACACCAAGGCCTCGCTCGCCGAGTTCGATGCGCTGGAACAACGGATCGTCGACCATGTCTTCGCCCTGCAGCCGTCCTACGCGGTGAGCCTCGGGCTGCACCGGTACGACGGGATGCTGCCCGACCTCTCGCGCGCGTCGACGGAGTCGTGGGCGACGCGGGCGGACGGTCTCCTCGGCGAGTTGAGCCGCCTCGGCGACGCCGACCTCACGCCGGCGCGACGGATCGACCGATTCCTTCTGCGCCTCTTGCTCGAGAGCCCGCTCTTCGACCTCCGGGAGTCGGAGGAACTGGACCGGAACCCGATGGCGTTCGCGGCGAGCGTCAGCCTGACCTCGTACATGGTGCGCGACTACGCGCCGGTCGAGGACCGCGTGCGCGCGATCGTGCGTATCCTCGAAGGGGTCCCGAAGCTCCTGGAGGAGGGCCGTCGGCGCCTGCGCCCACCGCTGCCCCGGCCGTTCGTCGAGCTGGGGATCGCGATCGGGGGCGGCCTCCCGCCGCACTTCCTCGAGGCCGAGACGTTCGCGGGCCGGGCGTCGATGGCTCCCCAGGTCGGCGCCGCGCGAGCGACCGCGGACGCCGGCGTCGCGGCGTTCCTCACCTGGCTCAAGGACGAGTGCCTTCCCCGCTCCACCCCCGACTTCGCGCTCGGTCCCCATCGGTACCAGCGCCTACTGTTCGTCCGCGAGGGTATCGAGGCACCGATCGAGGAGATGCGCCGGGCCGGGGTCGCCGACCTCGCGCGAAACCAGGCGCGACTCGCCGAGATCGCCCGGGACGAGAAGGCGGAGGTGGCGGAGCTGTTCCAGCGGCTCAACCGCGACCACCCGACGGCCGCGGACGTGATCCCGACCGCCCAGTCGTTCGTGGACGAGACCCGCAACTTCGTCGCCGACCGGGGCCTCGTCACGATCCCCGAGCCCGCGGTCTGCCGCGTCGAGGAGACCCCGGTCTTTGGGCGGGCGCTCTCGACCGCGAGCATGAACCCGCCCGGTCCGTTCGACACCAGCTCGACCGTCGGGATCTACTACGTCACTCCAGTCGACCCGGCGTGGACGCCGGTGCAGCAGGAGGAGTGGCTGCGCTCGCTCAACCGCTCGATGCTGAGGAACGTGACGGTCCACGAGGTCTACCCCGGCCACTACCTTCAGTTCCTCCACTTCCACCGGTCCGCGGGGAGCCTCGTCCGGAAGGTCTACCTCTCGCCGTCGTTCGTGGAGGGGTGGGCCCACTACACCGAGCAGCTCGCGATCGAACAGGGGCTCCGGCACGAGAGCCACGCGGCGGAGATCGCCCAGATCCACGACGCGCTGCTGCGGGACTGCCGGCTGCTCGCCTCGGTCGGCCTGCACACGCAGGGGATGACGCTCGCCGAGGCGACGCAACTGTTCGAGCGGGAGGCGCACTTCGAGCACCTGCCCGCGGAGCGGGAGGCGATCCGGGGCACGTTCAACCCCGAATACTTCTGCTACACGCTGGGGAAGCTCGCGATCCTGAACTCGCGCTCGCGCTTCCTGAAGAGCCGGTTCTCCGGCAGCCTGCAGCAGTTCCACGACGCGCTGCTCGGCTTCGGATGCCCTCCGATCGGCCTGCTCGACACGTTGCTCGCCGGTCCGACGACCTCCTAGCCGGGCCCTACGCCCGCGGGGCTCAGGGCGGCGCGTCGCGCGGCCCCACGTGGCTCGCGATCCGGACCCCCTCGCGCACCGCTCCCGAGACCGTGCAGTAGTCCTCGAAGATCTCGACGCAGTGGTCGAATCGGGTCCGGTCCTCCTCGTGGAGCGGTTGGGTCCGGATCTCCACGGAGAGCTCCCGCACCCGGCGTCGCCCGCGCTCGTTCGTCCCAATCGTCGCCCGCACGGTCGTGCGGATCGGGCCGACGGGAACGTGCGCGCGTTCGAGGCTGTTGAGGAACGTCGAGCTCATGCAGTGGCCGACCGCCATCGCGAGCGAATCGACCGGACCTGGCCCCGCGTTCTTCCCGACCGGGGGCGGCTCGTCGACCGTGACCGGGGGGATCGGTGCGTCACCGAACGTGACCGTGAACTCGTACCGCTCGACCTGCTCCAGCTCGACCGGATCC
>JASHUL010000056.1 GCA_030039995.1 Thermoplasmata archaeon | reverse complement strand
CTTGGCGGTCTCGTCCTTCCCTTCGGCCTTCTCCGCCTTCGGGCGGTGGCTCCCCCCGTGCGCCGGTTCCTTGTCGCCCGCCGCGGCCTTCGGCTTCGCCGCTTCGTCCTTCTTCTCGGCGGGAGTGACGTACTCCTCGACGATTCGGATCGTCTCCGGGTGCAGCTGCGTCCGCAGTCGATCGATCACGCGCGGTTTCGCGGCCATCCAGGAGATATCGAACTTGGACCGGTCGGGAACACGCAGGGTGATGGTCTTGTCGTTCGCCTCGACCTGGAACTCTCCGCCGCGCCCGTACTGCAGTTCCAGGATCGCCTGCACCTGGTCGGCGGGCTCGGTGACCCGGTCGACGACCTTGAACTTCGCGCGCACTTTGCGGCCCGCGAAGGGCGGGTTGAAATCGACGCGGACCCGCGCGGCCGTCAGGGTCACGACGCGGCCCCGCCGACCTTCGATCGTCAGGACGGTGCCGATGTCGAGATGGGCGTCCTCGCGTCGCATCTCGGGCAGACGCTGGACCTCGTGCATGGAGAATAGTTCGATCAGGTTCGGGTCTCGCTCCCCGAAGGCGTCCGCGGGAGCGAACTCGCGTTCGACCTCTTCCCCGACTTTCAGCCCCACCAGTCCGGCTTCGATCCCGCCCGGGAAATACTCGCCGCCGATCAGATGCGGCCGCGCGCCCCACTTCTGACCGTCCGGGACCTGGACCTTCGCTTCCTGGGCGACCTCCTGATGCGTCGTGTCGACGAGGTCGGTGCGGCCTCCCCCCTCAGCCCAAAGGTCGTAGTCGAGTCGGACGATATCGCCCGACTTCGTGACCCCGTGCGGATGCGCCGTTTCGGGCGGCATGGCCCCGCCGAAACCGGGGTCGGGATAAGGTTTTCCGAGGAGGAATCGCGGTCGTTACCCGTCGGTCGCGCCGCGAAGCCGTCGCCACCGGACGGACGCATGCACCAGCGCGAACGGCTTCATCGCGGACTCCACATACCGCAAGGGGTGTGCCACCGGCGGCCGGCGTTCTTCGAGCCGGCTCCGGAGTTCGCCGTTCTTGAGGAGCGACATCGCCATCGCGACGAGGTACCGGTATCGTTTCCGTGCCCACCGGTAGAGGCTGGACGAGTCGACCTGGTCGTGATAGACGAACGCGTCCGGTAGGAATACGCCCCGAGACCCCGACCTCGCCGCCCGGCTCTCGAGGTCATGGTCCTCGGCATAGGGGATCCGCGGGTCGAAGCCGAGCGAGCGGAGGACCGACGTCTTCCACGCCGTGTTCTGCAGGGGAACGTACGTGATGCTGCGGGGGACGAGGTCGTGGTAGATCGACGCTTCCAACAGTGTGTTGTATCGCTCCACGGATGTCGCGGGGGGACGGGCCGGCCGGGTCGGGCCGGCCGTGAACTCCGCGGAGCCGCCCTCGATCGGAGCGACGAGCCGTTCGAGCCACTCCGGTGGCGCTCGCTCGTCGGCGTCCAGGAACGCCGTGGTCTCCTCGCGCAGGAGCGCGAGCGAGCCGGACCGCGCGTCCACCACGCCCCCGGGGAAGCGCGCGATGTCGGTCGGGATGCCCGGCGCCCGTACCTTCGCCTCCGTGAGGAGCGGCTCGGGGGTCCGGGTCGATGCGGCGATGAGGACCCGGTCGGGCCGGCGGTGTTGGGCGGCGACGGAGTCGAGGGCCTCGAGCAACCGACGGTCGTCGAGCACGGCGATCTCGACACAGACCGTCCCCAAGGCCGTCACCTCCGAGAGAGAAAGCCGGTATCCCTTAATTCAATGCGGCGGTGGGGAAGCCGTGCGCATTGCACTGATCGGGGGCGGGGTCGAGCCGATCCCTCCGACGGGGTACGGCGGAACGGAGCGGTTCATCGCCGACCTCCAGACGGCCCTCCGCGCCGCCGGACACGAGGCGATCGTCGTGAACCAGGTCCGTCACCGACGGATGCGCGATGAATACCCGTTCGCCTGGCAGCTTCCCGGGCTGCTACGCGCCGAGCGGTTCGACGTGGTCCACGCGAACTCTCCGGTCGTGGCCAACCGCCTGGCGTGGGTCGGCACCCCGTACGTCTACACGTCGCACTCACGGCATTGGTACTATCGGGAGCGGTGGAGCCATCGCTGGGGGTACTGGCTCGAACGCCGCGCCGTCCGGCGTGCCGCCGCGCCGGTCGCCCTGACGGAACCGCTCGCCCGGACGATGCAGGGGGCGGTGGGGACGACGCGTCGACCGATCTCGGTCATCCCGTTCGGGACCGACTTCGAGCGGTTCCGACCGGAGTGGGGACGTCGAACCGGTACGGTCGCTCTGGGGGTCGGCGTCGTCGCCCCGTTCAAGCGGTGGGAGGTGGCGGCCGCCGCGCTTCGGGGGACCGGGCTGCGGTTCGTGCTCGTCGGGCCCGTTCCGGATGCGGCCTACGCCGACCTCGTACGGACGTCGGGAGACTCGGTGGAGATCGTGGGGGAGGTGTCCTCCGAGGAGCTCGCGCGGCGGTACTCCGAGAGCGACCTTCTGATCCACCCGAGCCGGGTCGAGCTCCTCTCGGGCGTGGTGGTCCAGGCGCTCGCTTCGGGACTGCCCGTGCTCGGCGGCCCGGCGGTCGACGGCGCGGTCGAGAACGGCCGGAACGGCTGGGTCGTGCCGGACGGCACGCCCGGGCCGTTCGCGGAAGGGCTCCGGCAGCGGGCCCTCAGCCTCGTCGCGAGCCCGGAGCTTCGACGCCGCATGGGCGAGGACGCGCGAGCGAGCGCCGAAGCGCGCTACGCATGGCCCCGGATCGTGGAGCAGTACGTCGCCGTCTATGCGGCGGTCGCGGGAGCGCGGACGTCCTAGGGCGCTCGACGACGCTCCGCGACCATCTCCGCGATCGTTCGGTCGACCGCTTCCGTGCTCGACCAGCGAGGCCGCCATCCGAGGGCGAGGATCCGGTCGATCGCGAGCAGTTGCTGCGGCACGTCGCCGACCCAACCTTGTCGACCCCCGGTATACTCGATCCGGGCGGAGCCCCCGTGGGCGGCGACGACCTTCTCGGCGATCTCCCGCACCGGGGTGCGGTCGCTCGTCCCGAGGTTGAACAGGTTGACCGGCCGGTCGCACCGATCGACCGCCAGCAGCATCGCCGCTACGCAGTCCTCCGTGCGCAGGTAGCTCTTCGACTGGAGGCCGTCGCCGAGCACCTCGAGCCGGCTCGGGTCGGCCCGGAGCTTCTCGAAGAAATCGAAGATCACTCCGTGGGTCATGTTCGG
>JASHUL010000055.1 GCA_030039995.1 Thermoplasmata archaeon | reverse complement strand
GCTGCGGCCGCGTTCGCGACGTACGTCGACTCCGCTCGCGCTCGCGCCGCGATCGAGGGCCGCACCCTCGTCTACACCGTACGGTGGGGTTAGCCGGTCGGGTCCGGATCGGACCGCTCCGGGCGCGGGTGCGCATCGATCGTCGCCTCCCGCGCGGAGCCCGTCGTGGCTCGCAGCCGCTGGGCGATCGGCCGGTGCTCTTCCAGCGCGAGTTTGGACAGTTCGTCGGCCCGCACGTTCTGTTCCCGCGGGACCCACTCCCACTCGACGGAGGAGAACTCCTTCGCGAGCCGGCCGAGCCAGTCGTGGTACGCCTTCAGGTGCTCGGTGAGCACGCGGTACTCCCCGCGCATTTGACGGATCACGAGCTGGCTGTCTCCCCGGGCGACCACCGCTCCTCGGTACTGTCGAGCCCGGAGCCATTCGAGGGCACGGATCGCTCCGACGTACTCGGCGACGTTGTTCGTGGAGTGGTCCGAGTACGGCGGGACGGCGAGCCCCCCGTCCTCGAACGAGAACCCCGCCCCCTCGACGGTGAAGCCGAAGGCGGCGACCCCGGGACCTTTCGGGGGCTGGCACGCCCCGTCGAAGTGGACCATGACCTCGCCGCCGCCCACGGTCGCCACACCACGGGGGAGCGCTTCGTCCGTCATCCGTCCCGCTCGCTACACCCGACGGCCGACCGCCGGGCTCGACAGGGTCCTCGGGGGAAGATGGGGGCAGTTGCAAAACGGTTCGGGTCGCGCGCAGGCGGGGCACGTCGCCCGTTCGAGGACGATCCCGAGGGGCCGGCCGCAACTGCGGCACTCGCGCGCTCGCGCGCATCGAGGGCACTGCGCGAGGTCCGGTTGGATCAGGGACGCGCAGTAGCGGCACGCGACGGCCTCCTTCGGATGGTACGCGAGCCGGGGTGGCGCCCCGACGTAGCGGCGAGCGTCCGGTCGCTCGAGGCGGACGTCCGGGTTCCCGAACGCGCCGCCGATCGTCGTGACCCTCGGGTCGTCCGAGATGCCGCCGATGAGGATCACCGCGAGCGCCGGGGCGATGAAGTAGAGCCCCGCTTCCTGTTCGAGGTCGAACGCTTCGTGCCCGGTCACGGCGATCGGGAACGCGAGCAGCACGAAGGCGAAGATCAAGATCCCCCCGCCGACGCCGATGATCGAGCGGTTCATGGACGACTCCGGCGGCCGGGCCTGCCGGCGGAGAGTACGCTGAGCGGGCGGCCCACATAAATGCGCGTTCGGCGGGGCTACCGACGCCCCGAAACGGGCTCGCGCCGAACCGCGCCGCGCGCCTTTTAGGCGCCGGCGGGGTCCGGGGCGCATGGCGAATCCGACCGCGACCCTGCGCACGACCCTCGGCGACATCCGGATCGAACTGTTCCGCGACCGCGCTCCGAAGACCGTCGAGAACTTCGTCACCCTCGTCAAGAAGCACTTCTACGACGGAGGGACGTTCCACCGGGTGATCCCGGGGTTCATGATCCAGGGCGGCGACCCGAAAGGGGACGGCACCGGCGGCCCCGGGTACACGATCAAGGACGAGTTCGACCCGAACCTTCGACACGACGGACCGGGCGTGCTCTCGATGGCGAACGCCGGCCCGAACACCGGCGGGAGCCAGTTCTTCATCACGCTCGCGAAGACCGCCTGGCTCGACGGAAAGCACGCCGTCTTCGGTCGGGTCCGCGGGGGCCAGGACGTTGTCGAGAAGATCGCGGGCGTGCCGCGAGACTCCAACGACCGGCCCCGGACGCCCGTCCGGATCGTCGAAGCGACGGTGCAGGGCGCCTGAGGGCACGAGCTACGGTGGAAAGTCGAACGGCCAGCGCTCGCGCGGGTGTCCGACGTCCTCGATCAGGGTGAGCGCGCCCGCGGCCAGCGTGAGCGTCGGCACGAGGAGCAACACGAGGATCAGGTCGGTGTAGCCGACCGCGATCGTCACCCCGGAGCCGGGGATCGTCAGGTGGTACGTAGCGTCGACGAGGATCAGGTACAGATACACGATCGTCACGGCGGCCGTGGCGATCGCGAGGGGGCCGTACGCCCCGCTCGGCTTGAGGATGTACCGCGCCACGATGAGCACCGTGATCACGATCCCGATGAGCTCGACCGTCGGGATCGGTATCGGTAACGCGATCCCGTTCGCCTGGAGGAACGTCAGGATCGCGACCGGCACCCCGATCAGGATCAGCACGAGCGGGATCAATCGCAGCGCGCCCCCGAGGATCCGCCACCCGAGCGAGGGGATCTGGTACGTCCCGGCGGGCGGGCCCGCGGCGCCCGCGTCCACGACGCTGGCGCTCACGGGATCGCCTCCGACGGGAGCGGGATCGTCGCCCCGTTCACGGCGAACTCGGACGCGATGTGCCCGCCCGACGGGTCGCACCCCGTGGCGATCCCGACGTCCTGGGTCTCGTCGTACGGGGTGCCCGCCGGTACGTTGAGGGCAAACGCCCCCGAGGCGCAGTCGGCTCCCGCGGGGGGGACCACCTGGAAGTCGAGCGCTCCGTCATCGGCGAAACTTGCGTCGTTCGCGAACGCTACCGTCACCGGGATCTCGTCCACGCCGTTCGCGACGAACGGCGTCCCGACGACGACCGTCAGATTGTCGAACGGGGCGCCCCAGAACCGTTCGGTGGCGACCCCGATGGAGACGGTGAAGAGGTACGCATAGCTCGCATTCCCCCAGACGTTCCAGTCGAGGTACTGGTTCTCCGTCAGCAAACCGGTTGAGGATGCGCTGATCGGAAGGTAGAGGTCGATCGGGACGACCGTGTTGCCCCCGGCCGGTATCGAGTCCGGACCGGCCGTGGTATCGACGAGCGGGACGTCCGAGGCGTTGAGGATGAGGAAGTGCAGCGCGAAGTGCTGGATCGCGAAGTAGGTGGGGTTGGATAGGCTGAACGACGTCTCCACGCCGACCGTACCGTTCGGTTCGATCGCGGTCGTGGACGTGCCGACGGCGGGTTTCGACTTGACCACCTGCACCGCCGAGTAGGCGACGACGGCCACGAAGACGATGACGAGCACCAGTACGATGGTCGATATCCGCCGCAGCGCTCGCGCCGCGCGGTAGATGCCGGGCGGAACGGGCGGTTTGTGATACAACGGGCTCGCCACGGGGGTTCGCCGGAAAATTCAGGTGTACGACGGGTTTGAATACCTGTCGCCGAGCGAACGTGCGCCGCCGAGCCCCGCGCCCCCGGACGGGGTGCTCGCCCGCCGTGTCTCCGCGGGCGCTCCGACCGATTTTCGCGCGCGAACGACGATTTTCGGCCCCGCGCGGCGCGGGGGGCTTCTTTCCGCACGACTCCGGACGGCAGGCTTGACTTCCGGCAGCACGTCCTCTCTTCGGGGACGAGGCCCGGAGGGAGCGATGCAAGCGATGGGACCGGAAGCCGCGGTGTTGAGCGCACGACTGGCAGAACTTCGAGCGACCTATGTGGACGGGGGCACGGAGCTCCCGCTCGACGGGGCGATCTGGGCCGAGGCTGCCGTACTCGCCGCGGAACGAGGCGCGAGCGAAGAGCTCGCGATCGACCGTCGGACCGGTCTGTGGGACCGCCTGCGGGGCGCGTTCGCCCGGAGGACGGACCGCGGCCCCGCCACCCCGCGGGACACCGGCGTCTCCCTGGCGTGCCTGCCCCTCCGGGCCGGCGTCCGGCGGTAGCGGCGGGTCCGCACGGCCCGCGGAGTGCCCGCACCGCTCGAGCTCCGCGGGCCTCCGCAGGCTTTTCCCCGCGCCGGGGCTTCGCCGGGCGACCGCCGTGGACGCCAAGGACTACTCGATCTACCGGTACCTCTCCCCGGACGGGCTCGCCCGATTCTGGGCCTCGCGCAGGATCGTCGATCCCCGCGTCTCGGCGCGGGAGATCTCGGAGCGGGTCGGCCTCAGCGAAGCGGGGGTTCGGGCCCGCCTTCGGTCGCTGGAGCGATCGGGGCTTCTCCGCGGCACCTCCGTCACCATCAATCCATCGCTGTTCGATGCCCGCGTGACGGTGGTCGAGGTCCCGATCCATACTCCCAAGGAATCCGACCCGCTGTTCCGAGACCTCGCGGTGGTGGACGGCGTTCTGTTCGCCCGGGACCTACTGACCGAGGACGAGCGCGCCGTCTCCGTCTACCTTGCATCGGACTCGGCCGGAGAGACCGCCCGCCGCATCGCCCTCGTTCGACGGCTCGCCCCCGGCGGCACGACGCGGGAGCCGCGCCCGTATTGGATCCCGCCGTGCCCGCGGGAGCCCACGGCCCTCGACTGGAAGCTGCTCCGCGCGTTTCGGCGAAATCCGGATCGCACCCGAGCCGAGGTCGCCCAGGACGCGGGGGTCGGACTGAAGACCACGGCGCGACGTTTCGACCTGCTCCTCGACACGCACGCCTGCTGGTGGAGCCATAGCAGCGACTCGGAAGAGTGGCCCCTCGCGCTCCTGACGGTCTCGCTCGACGCGCGGGAAGATCCCGCCCGCGTCGGCTCCGCCGTGGCCGCTCGGGTGGAGACCTGGCTCCCCGTCGCGGCCGACGGCCTCGGGCGGTCACCGACCTCGGAGGGCGCGACCCTCGCCGGCCTGGTGCCGGTCGTCACCCCGGCCGCACTCGAAACGACCGTCCGGCGCGTGCTCGAGACGGACGGGGTGACGGGAGTACGTCGCACCTTCGGACTTCGGTCGGCCACGTTCCCGCAGTGGACGGACGAGCGACTGGCGGAACGGACGGGACGGACCTCTTGATCGCGCCCCGACCCGGGGCCGCCGCCCCCGGGGCGCGGGTCAGCCCGACGCTTCGAGGTACTCTTTGAGCGGTGCCCAATAGTATTGGGCCCACTCCTCGGTCGTCGAGGCGCCCTCCACGTTCTCGGGGATGCCCCGCTGGTCGAACACGAGGCGCGTCCCGTTCCGTACCGGACGGAGCGCGATCGTGACCACCGAGTAGACTCCCTTCGGCCACTCGCTCGCCCGCCAGGCCTGGACGATGCGCTTACCCGGCACCAGGTCGAGGTTGTAGCCCGAGATGTAGTTCCCACCGGCGGAGAACCGTCGGCCCACGGTGCGACTCATGCGGGCGGGGGCCCCGGTGAACTTCGCATGGCTCCGGCTGTCGAGGTAGGCGTCATAGACGGCCCGGGGGCGCGCGCGCAGCTCGATCTCATCGTGGACGGTCTTGCACATTGTCGTTCCTCTCGGTCGACCGCGACCGAACCGGCGAGTAGGTACACAATACTTAACTCTTTAGTTTAATATCAATCGCCGGGCGGAGCCTCGATGTCGCGAGGATCGCAGGACCGGCGGCCCCGATCCGACCGGGCCTTGGACCGGCTGTTCGGAGCGTTGGCGGACCCGACGCGGCGGAACCTGCTCGCTCGCCTCGCGCTCGGTCCCTCCAAGGTCACGGACCTCGCCCGACCGTATCGGATGAGCCTGCCGGCGGTCTCGAAGCACCTCCGGGTCCTCGAGTCGGCGGGGCTCGTCGCCCGGCGGGTCGACGGACGGGTCCATCGTTTGCGCCTCGACGGTCGGTCGCTCGTGGAGGTAGAACGATGGCTCGACCCGTTCCGTTCGTACTGGGCCAGCACGCTTCGCTCGCTCCAACGTACGGTAGA
>JASHUL010000054.1 GCA_030039995.1 Thermoplasmata archaeon | reverse complement strand
GGGCGCGGCCCGGCGGGCGGGCCGTACGGTCCGGCCGCCCGACGGCGGCCCGGACCCGAAGGAATTCCTGTAATCGCGCGCCGGGGCCTAAATACGGGACCGGGTTGCCGCCGACGTGCCGACCGGCCGGCGCCGACTCCGACTCGCCCCGTCGCTGCTCTCCGCCGATTTCGCGGCGCTCGGCGACGCCGTCCGGGCGGCGGAGGCGGGCGGGGCGGACGCGCTCCATCTCGACGTCATGGACGGCCACTTCGTGCCGAACATCTCGTTCGGACCGGCGCTCGTCGCCGCCGTGCGGGCCCGCACCCGGCTCCCGCTCGACGTCCACCTCATGATCTCCGACCCGCTCCGCTACCTCGAGCCGTTCCACCGATCCGGTGGCGACACGCTGGTGTTCCACGTGGAGTCGGACGCGGACCCCGAGGAGGTCGTCCGGCGCGCGCACGCGATCGGCGTCGAGGTCGGCGGCGCCGTGAAGCCGGAAACCCCGCTCGCGGCGCTCGACCGGGTCTTCGACCGCCTCGACCAGGTCCTTGTGATGAGCGTGCACCCGGGCTTCTCGGGCCAGGAGTTCCTCCCGGACGTCGTCCCCAAGCTCCGCGAGGCGCGACGGCGGATCGACCGGTCGGGCACGACGACCGACCTTTCCATCGACGGCGGCGTGACCGCGTCCACCGCGGTCGTCGCGGCCGAGGCCGGCGCGACGTTCTTCGTCTGCGGCAACGCGGTCTTCGCGGGCGGAGAGGTCGCCGCGAACTTGCGCCGCCTGCGGGCGGCGGTCGACGAGGGGGCGGTCCGTGCGATTCGATGAGCTGGCCCGATCCTACGAGCGGCTCGAGGCGACGTCGAAGCGCCTTGAGATGCGCGCGATCCTCGTCGAGCTGATCCGACCGATCCGGCCGCCGGATCTGGCGCACGTGCTCTACCTCTCGCAGGGGATGCTCCGGCCCGAGTACGAGGGCGTCGAGTTGGGCGTCGCCGACTCCCTCGCCCGGCGGGCCGTCGCCACGGCGACGCACGCCGAGGAAGCGGACGTGGGTCGACGCGCGAAGGCGTCCGGAGACCTCGGCACGACCGCCGCCGAGCTGCTCGCGGGCCGTCCACGGCTCGAGACCGCGCATCCGTTGACGGTCGCGAACGTCTACGCCGAGCTGACGGCCATCGCGCAGGCGAAGGGCGAGGGCTCGCAGGAGGTCAAGGTCCGCACCCTGGTCGACCTGCTGGGCCGTGCCTCGCCGCTCGAGGGCAAGTTCCTCGTCCGGTTCGTGCTCGGCACGCTCCGGGTCGGCGTCCGCGAGATGACGATCCTCGACGCCCTCGCCGAGGCGTTCGCCGACGGGTCGAAGGCGGCCCGAACACGGATCGAGGCCGCGTTCAACCTCTCGAGCGACCTCGGCCTCGTGGCCGGAGCGCTCGTCGAGCACGGTCTCGACGGGCTGGCGTCGATCGGTCTCGAGGTCGGTCGGCCGATCCGACCGATGCTGGCGGAGCGCGAGCCGACGCTCGCGGCCGTGCTCGAGCGGATGGGCGGAACCGCCGCGCTCGAGTTCAAGTACGACGGCCTCCGCGTGCAGGCGCACGTGCCGAAGTCCGGCCCGGTCCGGCTCTTCTCCCGTCGGCTCGAGGAGATCAGCGCGCAGTTCCCCGAACTGGTCGCGGACCTCCCGTCCGCGATCCGGGAGCGACCGGCGATCGTCGAGGGGGAGTGCGTCCCCGTCGACGCCGACACCGGCGACATCCAGCCGTTCCAGCTCGTCTCGAAACGCCGGGGCCGCAAGTACGACCTCGACAAGGCGCAGACCGAGCTGCCGGTACGCCTGTTCCTGTTCGACGTCCTCCTCGCCGCCGGGACGCCGACGTACTCCGAGCCGTTCCCCGCCCGCCGCGAGCGGCTCGAATCGATCGTCCGACCGAACGAGCACGTCGCGATCGCCGAGCAACGCGTGGTCGCCTCGGTGGACGAAGCGACCGCCTTCCTCGACGAGGCGATCAGCGCCGGCGGCGAGGGCGTGATGGCGAAATCGGTCAAGGAGGGAAGCGCCTACCGCGCGGGCGCCCGAGGGTACTGGTGGATCAAGTACAAGCGCGACTACACCGTCGGCCTCGCCGACTCGATCGACGGGGTCGTGGTCGGGGCGTTCCACGGGCGCGGCCGTCGGGCGGGGAAGTACGGCGCGTTCCTCCTCGCGGTCTACAACCCCGAGCGCGACCGGTTCGAGACGTTCACGAAGGTCGGGAGCGGCTTCGACGACGCGCAGCTCGCCGAGATGCCGAAGCGGCTCGCGAAGTTCGAGTCGTCCGAGCCGCCGCCCGAGGTCGACACGGGGATCTCGCCGGACCGCTGGATGCGCCCCCACCTCGTGATCGAGGTGCGAGGGGCCGAGCTCACGTTGAGCCCGATCCACCGGGCGGCGGTCGGCGCGATCCGAGCGGGCGCCGGGCTCGCACTGCGGTTCCCGCGCTTCACCGGCCGGTTCCGGGACGACAAAGGACCGACCGAAGCGACGACGTCGAAGGAGCTGCTCGAGATGTACCGGCTCCAGGTCCGCCAGGAGGCGGCCGACCCGCCGGACGGCGCCGACGCGGCCGGATGACGCTCCGGACCGGACACCACCGACCGGCGGCACGAGTGCATCCAAAGACATAAGAAGGGACGCCACGGTCGGCGACGAACGGGAACCCGCCATGCTCGTCGAGATGACCGAACTTCTGGGACGGCAGATCTACACCCCCGACGGACGCCTTTTGGGCGAGGTCGACAACGTGATCGTGGACGTCGAAGCGTCCAAGGTCGACGGCCTGTATGTCGACGAGACGAGCCCGATGTTAGTCGAGGACTCCCGGCCGACCAGTGTGCCGTACCGCTGGGTGTCGGCGGTGAACGACGTGGTGCTCCTGAAGTACTTCCCGAAGCGCGTGTCGGTCAAGAAGGCCGCCGGGCGCGCCGCGAAGGAAGCCGAGCCGGTCGCCCCCACCGCCCGCTAGTGCTGCGGGGATAGCCAAGCTTGGTTAACGGCGCGGGACTTAAACGCCGGTCCGCCGGCGAAGAGATCCCGCCGCGAAGGCGTTCGTCGGTTCAAATCCGGCTCCCCGCTTCGCCCCTCCCACGGACCGCGACACGGTCAAACGTACGGCCGGGCTCGCCATCGGGATGCGCCGGTCGGACTTGGTCCACCTCCTCGACGGGATCGCTTCCCCGGCCGCCCCGCGCGCCGACCTCGAACAGGTGGTGACCCCCGCGGAAGCGGCCGCCGAACTCCTGTTCACCGCGCTCGCGGCCGGCGACCTCGAGGGCCGGTCGGTCCTCGACCTCGGCAGCGGGACCGGCCGGCTCTCGGTCGGAGCCGCCCTTCTCGGCGCGGCCCCGGTCGTCGGTGTCGAGATCGATCCGGAACTCCTCCCCGCCGCGCGCCGAGCCGCCCGGGGCGCCGGGGTCGACGTCGAGTTCGTCGAGGGGTCGGTCGCCGAGTGGCACCGCTCGGCCGAGGTCGTCCTCACCAATCCGCCGTTCGGGGCCCAGCGCGCGCACGCCGACCGGCCGTTCTGGGACGCCGCGTTCCGCCTCGCGCGACGGTCGGTCTACGCGTTCGCGCTCGCCGATTCCCGAACCTTTATACAGCGTCGCGCGGTCGCCGCGGGCGCCCACGTCGTCGCGACGCGGCCGATCGCCTGGGAGTTGCCGCGGATTTTTCCGCACCACACCCGGCGGCGGGTCGAGCTCCCGGTGGACCTCTGGGCGTTCCGAACGGAGTCGAACCGATGAGCACCCCGAACCTGCCCGCCCTCGTCCTTCCCGGCGACTATCTCGGCGCCGCCGAAGAGTTCCTTCCCGGCCACGGCACCTACGAGGATCGCGGACGGATCTACGCGTCCGTCCTCGGCACCCCGCGGATCGACGCCCAGGACCGGACGGTCCGCGTCGAGCCGCGGAACGCGATCCCCGAGGTCCACGACGGCGACGTCGTCTACGCGGTCGTGGACGAGCTGAAGACCGCGATGGCGATCTGCACGATCCTGTCGACCGCCACGAGCCGGCGCGCGGTCCCCGGCGCTCCCGAAGGGACCGTGCACATCTCCAAGGCGAAGGACGGGTTCACCGAGACGCTCTCCTCGGAGTTCTCCGTGGGGGACGTGATCGTCGCGCGCGTGCTGCAGGCGCGGCCGTCGATCAAGCTCACGACCGCGCCCCCGAACCTCGGGGTCGTCTCCGCCCACTGCCAGGTCTGCCACGCCCTCCTCCAGCCGGGCGGCAAGGAGCTCGTCTGCCCGCGGTGCGGGCATCACGAGCACCGCAAGCTCGCGAAGGGCGACCTCGCTGCGCGCCCGGGGCCCGATGGACCCTCGCGCGACTGACGAGGAACGCCGGCTCGGGGCGCTCGTCCGCGCCCACGACCGCTGGCGCGGCCGCGAGGTGTTCAACCTCCTCGCGAGCGAGAACGCGGTCTCCCCGGTCGCCCGCCGCTACCTGGCGAGCGACCTCGCCGGCCGGTACACGCTCCCGCTGACGGCGGAGTTTGACGGCGAGACCCTCGACAACAACTACACCGGCACGCGCTACACGGACCGGATCGAAGCGCTCGCCAACGCCGCGGCCGGCCGGGTCTTCCGCGCGAAGTTCGCGACGACGCGCCCGCTCTCCGGACACATCGCGGCCTTGTCGGCGCTCGCGCCGCTCGTCCCGCCGCAGTCGAAGGTCCTCGCGATCGCGCCCGGCGACGGCGGCTACGACGGCTACGCGCCCGGGTACGTCCCCGCGCTGCTCGGCTACACGGTGCGCCCCCTCCCGGCCGACGGGCCGGGACACCGCGTCCGGCCCGAGGCCGCGATCGAGACGATCCGGGCGGAGCGTCCGAACGCGGTCGTCCTGGGCCAGAGCTTCTTCCTGTTCCCCTACCCGCTGAAGGAGATCGCCGAGGCGGCGCACGCGGTCGACGCGCTCGTCTTCTACGACGCGTCCCACGTGCTGGGTCTCGTCGCCGGCGGACAGTTCCAGGACCCGCTCCGGGAGGGGGCGGACGTCGTCTACGGGAGCACGCATAAGTCGTTCCCTGGCCCCCAAGGGGGCCTCCTCTACACCGACCGGGAGGACCTGTTCCTTCAGATCGACCCGGCCCTCGTCTGGCGCGTCTTCGACAACGCGCACTGGCACCGGATCGCGTCCCTTGCCCAGACGCTGCTCGAACTCGAGCGCTGCGGGGCGGAGTACGCGACCACGGTGGTCGACAACGCCCGCGCGCTCGGCCGGTCGCTCCACGACCTCGGGGTCCCGCTCGTCGCGCCGGAGGAGGGGTTCACCCGCTCGCACCAGCTCCACCTCGACCGGGCCGCGCTGCGCGCTCGGCACGGGGTCGCGCCCGGTGCGTTCGCGCGCCGCCTCGAACGCCAGCGGCTCCTGATCGACCTGGTCGGGCGGATCGGCACGGCCGAGGTCGCCCGACTCGGACTGACGCCGGCCGACATGCCGCGCCTCGCCGACCTGCTCGTCCGGGCCGGCGTGCGACGCGAGCGCGTCGGCGCGGAAGTGCTGGCCTGGCGGCGCGGGTTCGCGGAGCTCCGGTTCGCCTAGGAGCGACGCGTGCCCGGACCGATCGCCCTCACCGGTACCCCGGGGACGGGAAAGAGCGCGGTCGCCGCGCGCCTCGCGGCCCGGTGGAGAGTCCGCGAGGTCGGTGACCTCGCACTGGAGCTCGCGTCGGGCCGACGCCGGGGCTCCCGTTCGATCGAAGTCGACCTGGCGCGCCTGGGCCGGCGGCTACGGAGCGGGGCGGCGTTCGCCGACGTCGACATCGTCGTCGGGCACCTCGCTCACCTCCTGCCGATCCGAGACGTCGTGGTGCTCCGGTGCCACCCGGTGGAGCTCGAGCGGCGGCTCCGCCGGGCCCGCCGGGGCACGGCAGCGGAACGGCGGGAGAACTTCGTGGTCGAAGCGACCGACGCGGTGCTCCGAGAGGCGCTCGCCCGACGTCGCCGGGTGTGGGAGGTCGATTCGTCCGGGCGACCCGTCGCCGAGGTCGCCCGCGCGGTCGCTCGTCGCGTGGCGCATCGGGGAGCTCCGTCGTACGGCCGGGTCGATTGGCTGCGGGACCCCGCCGTGACCGCGCATCTTTTGGACCGGCCGCGGTAGGGTCGCCGATGGTACTCGAGGAGTACCGCGCCCGCGTCGCCCCGTACGTGGCCCGCCTCGCCCGACCGTTCCTCGGGTGGAGCCCGAACCGCCTGAGCGGGCTCGCTTTCGGGCTCGCGGTCGCGGCCGCGCTCGTCGCCGTCCTCGTGCGCTGGACGACACCGCTGCTGTTCCTACCGGTCGCCCTGCTGATCTTCTTCTCCGGCGTCTTCGACGTCCTCGACGGGGCCGTGGCCCGCGCGACGTCCCGGACCTCCCCCCGGGGCGACTTCCTCGACCACGTCCTCGACCGGTACTCGGACGTCGTCATCGTCCTCGGGATCGCCGTCTCGGGGTTCGCGATCCCCGTCGTGGCGCTGCTGGCGCTCGCGAGCCTGCTGCTCACGAGCTACATGGGGACCCAGGCGCAGGCGGTCGGGCTGGGGCGGGCGTACTCGGGGTTCCTGACCCGGGCCGACCGGCTTGTCGTCTTCGCGCTCGCCACGTTCCTCGAGTTCGACTGGTCGCTGCCGTGGCCGTGGGCCCCGACGGAACCGTGGAGCCGCTTCCACCTCGCGGGGCTGACGTTCACCGTGATCGACGTGGCGTTCGTCTACGTCATCGTCGCCGGCCAGGCGACCGCGGCGGTGCGGGCGTGGCGGGCGTATCGCGCGTTGCCCCCGGCGGCGTAGGCTTGGACCCGAGGTCGGCGGCCGTCCGCTCGACGACCCGGCCCCCGCGCTGTCGGTAGTACTGGAGCGGGTGCCGCAGATGCGGGTCGAAGCAGCGCGGGTCGCGCTGCCGGTCCTCCGGGTTCGGGGCGGTGGGGTCGCCGTCCCGGAAGCAGAGCCCGTGGCTGCGGAGCGTGTCGCACTCCGGCGGCTCGTACCCCACGCCCCCATCGTGGTGTGTGATGTGCTCGACCTGGTAGCGCGTGATCGACTCGTCGAAATCCGGTGCGCCCCGGTAGGCGTCGACGATCGTCTCGAAGTCGGCGCCGACCCGATGCAGGAACGCGGCGAGGGCGAACCGGCCGGCATGGGAGAGGTTCTCCCCGCCCTCGAGCATCCGCCGCATCTTCCGGACGCACGGAGGGAACAGCTCGGGCCGGACCGTACCGGCGAGGGCGGTCGTTCGGGCGACCGGGACGGGCATCCGGCGCGCCACCTCGCCGAGCAGCTCGGACTCGCGGCGCCGAACTTCCTGACGGACCTCCTCCGCGAGCGGAACGGCGGTCGCGAGCCGGCCCCGTACCGCCTCCTGAAGCACCCGCGCGCCGCGGACCCGGCCGACGACGACCGCGCCGTGGTCGACGTCCTGGCGCGCCAGTCGGAAGTCGGCCTCCCGGATCGGCACGGCGAGCCGCAGGTAATCGACCAGCCGAAGAGCGACCCGGTCGTCCGGGCGGGGGTCGAGCGGCACGCCGAGCCGGCGCGCGACCTCGACCAGCTCTTCGCGCGGCACGCTCGCGAGTCGGCCATGCGCGCGCTTCGCCTCGGCCACGGCCCACCGGCGGAGCGCCGCGGACGACGGAGCCGCCGACAGGACGATCCGGTCGAACAGCAGCGAGAGGTACCGAACCTCGGGCTCCGCCGCGTCCAGCTCGGTGAGGTCCCGGGCGGCGCGCGGGTCGTCCGCCGCCGCCAGGATCCGGGCCCGGCCGATCGACCGGGCCCGCTCGAACGCGGGGTCCTCGAGCAGCGCGCGGACCGACACCGTCTCGCCCCCGAGCAGCGACTCCGCGCCGGGGAGGAAGGGGTAGTCGGAGTAGAGCGTGCGCTCGTCGCGGACGAGCGCTCCGTGGCGGATCGCCGTACGAGGC
>JASHUL010000053.1 GCA_030039995.1 Thermoplasmata archaeon | reverse complement strand
CCCGACCCGGTCGAGCTGCTCCGCCAGTCGGACCGAGTCCGGGTGGCGTCCCTGGTCCCGATCCGGTACGGCCGGATGGCCGCCGACCCGCTCGCCTTCCTTCGGGGTGCGGCCGCTGTGATGGCCCGAGACCTCGCGTCGACCGCCCGCACGGGGCTGCGCGTCCAGCTCGGCGGCGATGCCCACCTCTCGAATTTCGGCATCTTCGCGACCCCGGAGCGCCAGGAGGTGTTCGACGAGAACGACTTCGACGAGACGCTCCCCGGCCCGTGGGAATGGGACCTGAAGCGGCTCGCCACGAGCCTCGTGGTCGCCTGCCGCGTCCGCGGTCTGCCCCGAGCGCGCGGCCGTCGCGCGGCGCTGCGGGCCCTCCGCTCGTACCGGGACGCGATGAACGGCTACGCGCCGCTCCGGTATCTCGACATCTGGTACGCGCATCTCGACCCGGAACGGACCTCCCGGCAGGTCGCCCGCCTGGCGCGGCGGGTCGTCGATCGGTACGCGCGGGCGGCCCGCGGGAACACCTCGCTCCACATCTTCCCCCGGCTGACGCGGAAGGTCGGGGCCGAGTACCGGATCCGGGACCAGCCGCCCCTCATCGTCCACTACTCGGACGACCGGCAGGCGGAGTTCACCCACGCGCTCTACGACCGGTACCTCGCGACGCTGACCGAGGACCGCCGGATGCTGCTCGAGCGGTACCGTCCGGTCGACGTCGCCCAGAAGGTCGTCGGGGTCGGGAGCGTCGGGACCCGCTGCTCGATCGTCCTGCTGCTCGGCGACCGGGAGACCGACGACCCCTTGTTCCTCCAGGTGAAGCAGGCGCTCCCGTCCGTGCTCGAGCCGTACGCCGGCCCGAGCGTCTACCCGACGCACGGGCAGCGCGTCGTGGTCGGCCAGCGACTGATCCAGCAGACGAGCGACAGCTTCCTCGGCTGGGGGTCGCTGCGGGGGGAGGACTTCTACGTTCGGCAGCTCCGGGACTGGAAGTTCACGGCCGACCCGGGTACGATGGGTCCGAAGGAGATCGTCGGTCACGGCGAGCTGTGCGGGGCGGCCCTCGCCCGGGCGCACGCCCGCACGGGCGACCCGGCGGCGATCAGCGGCTACCTCGGCGGGAAGGACACGTTCGACCGGGCGGTCACCGCGTTCGCCGAGGCGTACGCGGACCAGACCGTACGGGACCACGCGGCCCTGGTCGGGGCGATCCGGAAGGGGCGGTTGCCGGTCCGGCTCGAGCGGTAGGGCCCCGGGTCAGACGAAGTACCAGGCCCAGACGACGACCAGGATCGCCGACCAGAGGACCAGGAACGCGGTCGGCAGGACCTCGGTCAGGAGCGCCGGGTTCGTCCGGTCCATCCACGACGCCGACCGCGCGAACCGGGCGGCGTGCAGCTCGTACGGGCGCAACAGGTTCCCCGGGAACGTATCTCCGGACCGGAGCGTGACCGGCACCATCACCGCGCCGGGGAGCGGCGGGTCGAGCGCCTCCAGCCGCGTCGCCGCCTCCCGCCACAGCGCCTGGGCGTCGTTCGTTCGATGGAGGAGGACGGCCCAGACCGAGGAGATGAGGATCCCGAGGAGGGCGAGGAACGTCACGACGGTGGCGAGGAGGAACCGGTCCCCCGAGAAGTCGTCGAGCGCTACGACGATCCCGGTGACGAGGATGCTGCCGATCGCCGCGTAGTACGACGTCCGGCTGGCCGAGAGGGATATCTCCTCGCTCGCCAACCGCTCGTACTTGTCGTGGAGCCACTTCCGGTCGTCGGGACCGAGTTCGGCCGACGGCGGCAACGGGGGCGGTGGGGTCGCGGAGGCCAACGGCGGGGAACGGGGCTCCTACCGTATAGCTCTCGCTCCCGGCGAGCCCCGCCCCACCCCCGTCAGCGCGGGGCCGGAAGGTCCGCGACGGCGGGGGAGGTCGGGAGCTCACGGAGTCCCGGAAGCGCCGTGGTGACCGTGCGGCCGTGGCCGAGCGCCCCGTACCGGGCGACATAGGCGGTCGGGAACCCGAGCGCGGCGGCGGTGCCGAGGTCGTACTCGTAGCTCGCCGAGACATGCAGGACCGAGCGGGGTTCGGCACTCGTCTGCCGCAGGAACCGGGCCCAGTGGGCCGGCGCGGGTTTGTACGACCGGACCTCCTCGGCCGTGACGACCGCGTCGGAGGGGATCCCCTGGCGCCGGAGGGTCGCGTCGAGCAGGTCCCGGTCGATGTTCGAGAGAATCCCGACGCGTACGCCGCTGCGTCGCAGCGCCTCGAGCGCCTCGGGCACGTCGGGAAAGATCGGCCAGTCCGGGACGGACTCCGGCAACTCCCGGGCCGTGGCGGCCGAGATCGGGGAGCCGACCGACTCGGCGGCCCTCGCGAACGCGGAGGCCATCACTTCACGATACGGCAGGTAGTGGCCGGTCTCGACCGAAGGTTCGGCCGCAAGGTACGCGCGAAAGAGCCGGTCCGGGTCCTCCCGGGAGACCGCGACCCCGAGCCGAGCGGTCGCCTGCGCGAAACCGGCCCTCCAGTCCACGAGCGTGCCGTAACAGTCGAACGTCGCCCACCGGGCGCCCGACGCCGGGGACCCGGGGGGCGCGACCGACACGGCCGTGCCGGGGGCCAGCCCGACCAGCTCGAGGGAGCTCAGCCGACAGACCGCGTGCGGGTGGCCGGCGGCTGCCCAGACCTCCCCGAGCTCCAAGAGGTCGAGGTCGAGGAACGTCCGCAACGGCGTCGTGTGCCCCGTGGGGGGGACCCCGCCGATCGCGAACCCGGTCACTGACCGGACGAATTCGGGGTCCGCCCGGTCGAGCGGCTCCCCGACGACCCGGGCCATCCGTGCCTCGTCGACCCGGTTCGAGCCCGCGACCAGGATGAGCACCCCCGCGCCGGAGTCCCGGGCCCGAAAGACGAGCGACTTCACGATCTGGCGGAGCTCGCAGCCGACCGCCTCGGCGGCTTCCGCCGCCGTCCGGGTCGACGCCGGGAGCTCGACCACGCGCCCGGCCAGGCCGCGCGCGGCGAGCAGCTCATCGAAGCGACGGGCGGACCGGGAGAGGGCCGGCGAGCGTTCGGCCATGCGACGGGCGAGGCGGGGCCGACCCTAAATCGATGCCCCGGCCCGATACCGGCTCGGGCCGGTCCGGGGGGCCGTTCTACGGCTCCCGGAGAGCTCGGTTATACGAAGTGGGGGTCGGAGGCCCGGGGGAAGGCCGCATCGCGACATCTATGTAGCAGTTCCCCGTACGACCGTGAGCCGTGACTGAGACGATCGGCAGGGACCCCGATCGCGGCGTCTGGGGGGTTCCGCCAGTTCGGCACGACCAGCCCCGAGTTTTGAGACCTAGGGACGCGAGGGGAATCCCCGCGCTTCCGACGGGTCGCCGGGCGGCCGTCTCAGGGTGCGGCCCCAGGTAAACCATGGCGGATGCGATGGCGGGGGAGAGTCAGGCCGCGCTGGCGGATGAGTCGGACCGGAAGCTACGTCGGGCGCTTTCGTTCCAAGACCTGTTCATGATCTCCTTTGGCGGCGTCGTCGGCTCCGGCTGGCTGTTCGCCGTCTCGGGCGCGGCGGTGCTCGCGGGGCCCGCCTCGATCGTGGCGTGGATCATCTGCGGGATTTTCATGATGGCGATCGGTCTCTGCTTCGCCGAGATCGCGTCGTCGCTCCACCGGTCCGGGCAGCTCGTCCGCGGCCCGCTCTACTCTCACGGCGGGTTTACCGGATTCATCATCGCCTCGGCCTACATCCTCGGCTCGATCACCGTCCCGGCGATCGAGGCGGAGGCGGTCGTCACCTACCTCGCCTCGAGCCCGCCCGGCTACCTTCCGAACGCGGTGGGCTCGAACGGGCTCCTCACGGGGCAAGGGGTCCTGGTCGCCGTGATCCTCATGATCGGCTTCTTCATCCTCAACTATGTCGGCGTGCGATTCCTCGGGGCGTTCAACACGGTCGTCACCTGGTGGAAGTTCATCATCCCGGCGCTGACGATCATCTTCCTGTTCACCGTCTACCACGAGAGCAACATGACCGTCGGCGGGTTCGCCCCGTTCGGCTGGCCGGGGATCTTCACCTCGATCCCGACCGCCGGTATCGGGTTCGCCTACCTCGGGTTCCGCGGCGCGGCCCAGTTCGCGGGCGAGGCCCGCAACCCCCAGCGCGATGCGCCGAGGGCGATCGTGCTCTCGATCACCGCGGCCGTCATCCTCTACGTCCTTCTCCAGGTCGTCTTCATCGGCGCGATCAACTGGACCGCGGCGGGGATCACCCCCGGGAACTGGTTGGGGTTGGGCTCGGGACCGCTCCACACCGCGCCGTTCTACAACGTCATGAAGCAGGCCGGACCGGCGCTGCTCGGCGGCTTCGCTTCGTTCCTCCTCGCGGACGCGGTCATCTCGCCGTCGGGGACCGGCTGGGTCTTCCTGGGTGAGGCGACCCGGGCGGTCTACGGGGTCGGGGCGGACGGCTTCTTCCCGAAGCCGCTCCTGCGCATCGAGCAACGCACCCGCATCCCGTGGATCGCGCTGATCGTGACGACGATCGTCGGGGCGATCTTCATCATCCCGTTCCCGTCGTGGTTCCTGTTCGCCGAGTTCGTCACCGACGCGTTCGCCGTCTCGCTGATCATGGGGCCGCTCACCCTGCTCGCCCTGCGGCGGCACTCGCCCGGGATGCGCCGTCCGTTGACGCTGCCCGCGGCGGCCCTCATCGGCGCGGTGGCGTTCATCGGCGGGGCCTTCGTGATCTATTGGACGGCGTTCGGCGGCCTGTTCTACGTGATGAGCGTGATCTTCCTCGTGCTGCCGCTGTTCTACTTCTTCTACGCGCCGCGGAACATGGGCATCTCGTACGGGGCGTCGGTGGCGATCGGGGTCGTGCAGCTCGTGCTGACGGCCGTGATCACGGCGTACGGCTACATCAACCTCTACATCGGGGACGTGGTCTCGCTCTCCCCGAGCGAGCCGCCGGCCTCGAACAGCACGCTGATGACGACGTTCTGGATCTACTACGTCGCGCTCCTCTTGATCGTGGTCGTGCCGACCCTGATCGTGTACATGCTCTCGAACTCGGACGGGAAGAAGATGATCAACGCCGGTTGGTGGGTGATCGTCCTCCTGTTCGGGATGTATCTCATCAATTTCTTCTCGGTCTACAACTCCTGGCCGTCGGTCGGGGGCCTGTTGAACACCACGAAGGGATACCTCCCGACGCCGTACGACACGCCGGTCTTCCTCGTCTTCGCGGCCGTGATCTACATCTGGGGGATCTTCAGCGGCTACCGGACGAAGGACCTCCAGGACGTCGAGAAGCTGCTCGCCCAAGACGACCCCCGTACGGGAGTCGAGCCGACGGCCGGGGGCTCCAGCGCCCCCGGCGCGATGAGCTGACCTCGCTCGGCGTCCCCGCGACCGTCGCCGTTCGCCGCGAACCGCGGCACCCGGCGCACTCGACCGACCCTCGGGCGGCTCACTGGGGGCTGTAGAGCCCCTTGCGGCAGCGGTCGCAGATCTCCGTCTGGAAGTCCGGGACGTACCGGGGGTGGGTCTCCTGCCCGCAGGACGGACAGCGCAG
>JASHUL010000052.1 GCA_030039995.1 Thermoplasmata archaeon | reverse complement strand
ACCTTCCAGAGCGCGGCCGCGCGCAGGATGCCGAGCACCGCGACCGCGCCGGACTTGTCGAACTTCATGTTCGACATCGCGGGCGCGGTCTTGATCGAGATGCCGCCGGAGTCGAACGTGATCCCCTTGCCGACGACCGCGATCGTCTTGCCCCGCCGGGCACCGCCCGCGTACTCGAGCACGATCATCCGGGGCGGGTGCGCGGTCGAGCCGCCGCCCACCGCGAGGATGCCGCCGCAGTGCATCTCGGCGAGTTTCGTCTCGTCGAAGACCGTCACCTTGAGGCCGAGTTCCTTGCCGAGCGCCTTCGCTTCGTCCGCGAGTCGCGCCGGCGAACAGGTGTCGGCCGGCAGGTTGGCGATGTCCCGAGTCCAGACGACCGTCTCGGCGAGGAGCGCCTCCTCGTCCAGCGATTTGCGGAGCGTCGTCTCCTCCCGGTCGAGCTCCTCGCCGAGCGCCACGGTCGTCTCCTCGACGCCGCCCTCGGTCGTGGCCTTGTACTTCACGAACTCGTAGCCCCCGAGGAGCGCCCCGTCGACGATGGCCCGGACCGCGGTCTCGCTCCCCACCGGGTCCTGGACGAACGCGGCGAGCCGTACGGCGATCGTCCGCGCGCCCTTGCCCTTGAGCGCGCGCACGGCCTCCGCCGTGGCGCGTCGGACGACCTCGTGGTCGAACTTCGCCCGGGGGCCGAGCCCGACGAGCACGAGCCGTCCCCGCCCGTCCGGCCGGTGGATCACCGTGACCTCCTTCGGCTTCCCTTTGACCTCCCGGCGGTCCCACGCCGCCTTGAGCAGGCCCTTCGTGGCCGCATCCTCCTTCGCGAGCGTGCGGGGGAACGTCGATTCCTTGTCCCCCCGCTCGAAGACACCGCTGACGACGGCGTCCACGGCAGCGGCCGTCGCCTCGCGACGGTCGATGAGGGCCTTCATCGAAGGCGCCGGGGCCTCAGAACGACGGTCGGATCTTCTGCCGGTCGATACGGATGCCGGCCGGCGTGATCGCGACCAAGTTCTTCGCGATGCCGGCGACGTCGCCGCCGGTGTCCTTGGCGACGTTCTTGAGGTCGATGCTCATGCGCTTGACCGCGATCTGGTCGTTGGCGATCGACGTGTAGTCGAGCAGCACGATGTCGCCCTGGTAGGCGAGCTTGGAGACCTGGTGGAGGTCCTCGAACCGGAGGATCTCGGCCAGGCGCACGGTGCCCCGCGCGCCCGCGAGCGCCCCGGCCTCGTCCTCGAACGACATCGCTCCGAGGTCGAGGAACGTGCCTTCTTCCAAAGTGTCGGACCCGTGATGGCGCCGGAGGATACCACTCTTCGACATGCGGCGAGACCTTCTCTCGAGCGCGAGAGGTGGGGGTCGCTTCTTAAGTCTATTGTTCCAAGACCCGTCGCGAGCGCTCCGGCACGGCCGACGGCGCGGCCGGCCGAGGAAATCGTAGGCAGAGCGTCACGCGATAGATGTCTTGGCCGTCCTTGCGGCCGAACAACGTCGCCGACTCCTTCAGCCGGGCGCCGAACTTTTGCTTGGCCACCTTCGCGACCGCTCGCGCGGCGAGCGTCTGCGTGAAGAAGACGTCGTACCCTTCGGGCAGCTCCTCCACCCAGGAGACCGCCTGTCGCCAGTCCGGCCGGCTCTCGCCCAGGAGGTCGGACCAGGTCCGGTCGAGGCGGGCGTGGAGCGCGGCGGACTTCTCGGCGGGCTTCTCGAGGCCCCCGCGCAGCTGGAGGACCGCGGTGTAGTACCGGCCGCTCTTCCGACTGCACTCCGGGCACGTCTGGTGCTCGGTACGGACGGAGAGCCGCACCTCGGCCTCCCGTTCGACGCCTCGGAACGTGACGTCCGCGACGCCGACGAGCTCCCGGACCGTGCCGGTCGCCGACGTCTCCTCCCAGCGGACCCGACGCACTCCGACCTCCGGGGGAACGCGGAGGATCGGAGCGAGGTCCTCCGCCGTGAGCAGCGGGCTCGCGCCGCTCCGCTCCCATTCCGCGCCGACCTTCCGGGCACCGCAGTGCGGGCAGATCACGACGACCGCATGTTCGGGCGCCGAAAGCAGCCGGGTCCGGTCGGCCGCGCACTCGGCGCATACGCCGTCCGTCAACGGCCGGTCGGTGGCGCCGCAGACGACACAGAACTCCCCGTCCATCGTGCGCTCCACCGGCTAGCCGTGCATCGCGAAGATCTCGGCGTGCGGGACGCCGCCGAGCCGACCCGTCCCGCCGGGACCGACGAACCCACCTTCCTGGGCGAGCCGGAGCACCCGCTCGCCCAAGAGGTTCGCGATCGTGGCGCGCTCGAGCGCCCAGAGGAGCTCCTCCTTCGAGACGACGCGCTCTCCGTAGAACTGTTCGGAGACCCGCACGGTGCGGCCCGCCACCCCGACCGGCAGGTCGCGCCCGAGCAGCTCGGCGTCGCAGGCGGCGACGACGAACTCGGCCCGTACCCGGTGGACCCGCATCACCACCCCGGCGTCGTCGACCATCGTTCTTCGACCCGAAGCACCGGGCGCGAGGATAAATCGGGGCTCCCCGGCCCGGGGGCCTAGAAGCGGACGAGCTGCAGCCGGTTGGTGCGCGTCTCGATGACCTCGCCCTGGTTGCGCAGGGTTTGGAGCAACGCCTCGGCGCGGTTCTTCGGCACCCCGGCGCGCTCCGCGGCCTCCACGTACTCCTCGACCGAGAAGGCGCCGTCCGTGCGTTCCTGCAGCTCCTGCATCACTCGGATCACGATATCGAGGCGCTCGCGCTGACTGTGGCTGACGCCCGACTGGACGAGGTCGACGTCGAGCTTGCCGCCCTCCGTCGTCGCGACCCGCCGCAGGAAGTTCTGCATGATCTGGATCGCCCGCTGGGCGTCGTCCACGCTGACCTCGTTCGAGAGCCGCGCCTTCGCCGCCGCCTCGCTGAACCGGACCAGGGCCTCGAGCTGACGCGCCGTGATCGGGACCGGGGCGTTCGGTTCCTCGCCCTGCGACCGGACCTTCACGTAGTACTCGGAGAGGGCGGCGAGCGCCGCGTCCGAGAGGACCGGACGGACCGTCCGCCGGGCGTAGGCGATGTACTTCATCAGGAGGTCCGGCGGGAACGGCGCCCCGGTCGTCCCGACGTTCTCGGTGCCGGCGTAGATCCGGGCCTCCCCTTCGCGGTGGGAGGCGAGGATCCCGTCGGCGAGCCGACGGTCGCGGTCCTGGTTGGGCAGGTCCTTGATCGAGAAGATCGCATCGAACCGCGACAAGAGGGTCGGCGGGAGGTCGATCTGCTCGGAGATCGTCCGGTCGCTCGTGAAGCGACCCCATTTCGGGTTCGCGGCCGCGAGCACCGGGCAGCGCGCGTTCAAGGTCGCCGTGATCCCCGCCTTCGCGATCGACGCGCTGCCCTGCTCGAGGACCTCGTGCATCGCCGACCGGTCCTCGGGGGTCATCTTGTCGAGCTCGTCGATGACGGCCATGCCGCCGTCGGCGAGGACGAGCATGCCCGCCTCCAGCACCCACCGTCCGCCCGCGAAGTCGTCCTTGACCGCCGCGGCCGTCAGCCCGGCGGCGGTCGCGCCCTTGCCGCTCGTGTAGATGCCGCGGGGCGCGACCTCGGCGATGTACCGGAGGAGCTGGCTCTTCGCGACCCCCGGGTCTCCGACGAGCAGGATGTGGATGTCGCCCCGGACCCGCACGCCGTCCGGATGCCGCTTCTCGACCCCGCCGAACAGCTGGAGGGCGATCGCCTCCTTCTCCTCCTCCATCCCCTTGATCGTCGGGGCGAGCGACATCACGATCTTGTCGACGACCGTCGGGTCGCCCCGGAAGCCGAGGAAGAGGCGCTCCTCCTCGGGAGTGATCTCGATCTCGTCGTACTCGCGCTGCTTCCACTCGACCGACTTGCCCAGGACCAGGAGGTCGAACGTCGCCTGCCGGACCGCTCCGCCGCGTCCGCCGCTCGCCCGTTGGAAGCTCTTGAGCTCGCCGTTGAGAACGACCCGGTTCCCGGGCAGCACCTTGCCGGCCAGGTCCTCGGTGAGCATCACGGCGAGCCCTTGCGGGTGCGCCCCGTGCTTCAGGGTCTCGGGGTTCTCCTGCACCTCGATCCGCTGCGCGTCCACGAACGTGGACTTCTCGGGGAGCAGACGGAACCGCGTACGCCCGAGGGTCTTCCCGCACCCCCCCTGCGACTCCGGACACTCGAGCGGCTCGTGGAACACCATCGACGCTTCGTCCTGCGGCTCGTGGAACTCCGTCCGGCACGCGACGCACTGGAACACCGCGTCACGGATCTGCGGACGGACCTCGGTGACGCGTCGGACGATCCCGTCGAGTGCGATCAGGCGGTTCAGGTCGCTCTCCCGGATCTCACGGATCACGCGGTGCGCGGTCGGTGGGAGGCCGACCACCCGGAGCCGGAGCCCGACCGCCTCGGGGTCCGCGACGGGCAGGAGCTCGCGCATCGCCCGTTGGCCGGCGTCCAGCACCTCCTCCGGCTTCTCCAGCAGCACGTCGGCGAGCGACGTGTCGGTCCGGTCGATGTCGAGGAACGGGACGACGAGCGAGCGCTCCTCGGGGTACCGGTCGCTCAGCGCGAGGATCTCGGGCCGACGGCCCGACTCCTCGAGGACGGACGCCCATCGGCTCTGGAGCTCGGGGGGCGCGGGGAGGGTCCTCCGAATCGCGGCCATGGAATCGTCGTCTCCTTCACGGCTCGAGGCGGTACCGGTCGCGGGGGAAGAGGCGGGCCTCCCGTATATTGGAGAGCCCCGCGAGCGCCCAGACAAAGCGGTCGACCCCGAACCCCCAGCCCCCGTGCGGGGGCATACCGAAGCGGAACGCCTCGAGATAGCCTTCGAAGTTCGCCGGGTCGAAGCCGGCGCTCTCGAGGTTCTGGCGGAGCGCGGCCACGCGGTGCTCGCGAGGACCCCCGCTCGCCATCTCGACGCCCCGGAAATCGAGGTCGAAGTAGCCGGTGAGCTTCGGGTTGTCGTCGCGACGCGCCGCGTAGAACGTTTGGGCCTTCACCGCGGTCGGGAAGTCCGTGATGAAGTAGAACGGGGCATCGAGCTCCTGCATCACCCGCGTGCCGAGGATCTTCTCGTCCTCCGTCCCGAGGTCCTGTTCGGCGCCCGGTCGTCCGAGCCACTCCTCGCAGGTCGCGAACGGAATGCGAGGGAACGGAGGCGTGGCGACGGGCAACGTGTCGGCGAGCGGGTTTCCCCGCGGACCGAGCCGGTCGCGGGCGTAGCGCAAGGTCTCGGCGACCACGCTCTCGAGCGTCGAGCGGATCTCGTCGGCCCCGTCGATGTAGCTCATCTCGGCGTCCAAGCTCGTGAACTCGGTCAGGTGGCGCACGGTGTCGGACGGCTCGGCGCGGAACGCGGGGCCGATCTCGAACACCCGTTCGAACCCGGCGCCGATCAACATCTGCTTGTAGAGCTGGGGGCTCTGCGCGAGGTACGCGGGCCGGTCGAAGTAGTCGACGCGGAACAGCGTCGCGCCGCCCTCCGCGCCCTGGCGGAGCAACTTTGGCGTCTCCACCTCGAGGAAACCCCGCTCGAGGAACGCCCGCCGGAACCCGTCCAGGAGGGCCGAGCGCAGCTCGAACACCGCGCGGACGCCGGGCTTCCTCAGGTCGAGCACCCGGTGGTTGAACCGGGTGTCCAGGTCCGCCCCCACCTTGTCGACCACGCCGAGCGGGAGCGGGACTTCGGCGCGGGTGAGCACCCGGATCGACGTGGGAAACAGCTCCACCCCGCGATGCGACTTCTCCGAACGTCGCGGGGTCCCCTCGACTTCGACGACGGACTCTCGGGGGAGTTCCGCGAGCAGGGCGAACAGCGCGGGGTCGGCCGTCCCCTTCTTCAGGGTGACCTGGGTCGTCCCCGAGACGTCCCGCACCAGCGCGAAGGCGACGCCGCCGAGGGCGCGGTAGTCCTCGAGATGGCCCGCGATCCGGACGGTCGCACCGTCCAGCTCGAGAAGCTCACGCGACAGGCGGCGGGGCGGCGACAGGGGTCGCGACCTCCTGACGAGCGAGGGCCGCTCGGACGAGGCCCGCGAAGAGGGGATGCGGCGACTCCGGCCGCGAGAGGAACTCCGGGTGGAACTGAACCCCGAGGAAGAACGGGTGGGCCGGGACCTCGAGCGCCTCCACCCGACCGTCCACGCTCATGCCCGTGATCGCGAGACCGTGCTGTCGGAGCCGGTCGAAGTAGTCGGGGTTGATCTCGTAGCGATGTCGGTGTCGCTCCCAGATCTCGGTGCGCCCGTAGACCTCGGCGACCTTCGAACCCGGGGTCAGGACGACCCGCTGGGCGCCGAGGCGCATCGTCCCCCCGAGGTCGTTCAACGTCCGTTGCTGCTCGAGGAGACAGACGACCGGGTCCGGCGTGCCGGCATCGACCTCGGTGGTGTTCGCCCGGTCGAGGCCGAGCACGTTCCGCGCGAACTCCACGGCCTGCATCTGAAAGCCGTAGCAGATCCCGAGATACGGGATGCCGGTCGTCCGCGCGATCTGGATCGCCCGGATCTTCCCTTCGACGCCCCGCGCGCCGAAACCTCCCGGGACCAGGATACCGTCCGCGCGCGCCAGACGGGCGAGCAGCGCCGGGCTCTTCGGAATGTCCTCCGAATCGTACCACTGGAGGCGGATCTCCTTGCCCAGATGCCCTTGGACGTGGTGGAACGCTTCGGTGTGCGACAGGTACGCGTCGCGGAGCTCGGTGTACTTGCCGACGATGGCGATCTCGACCGCCCCGTCGCCGCGTCGGTACGTCGCCAGGAACTCCTTCCACGCCGTGTGGTCCGGAGGGCGGTCGGGCAGGTTCAAGAGGCGGGCCAGCAGTGGACCGACCCCCTGCGCCTCGAGGACGAGCGGGACCTCGTAGATCACGGCCTGGTCCGGGACCGAGATCACGGCCTCGGGAGGGACGTCGCAGAACAGCGAGATCTTCGTCTTGATGTCGGGCGCGAGCGGCGCCGGTCCCCGCGCGATGATCAGGTTCGGCCGGATCCCGATCGCCCGCAGTTCGCGGACGGAGTGCTGCGTCGGTTTCGTCTTCGCTTCCCCCACCGGCCCGACGACGGGCACGAGCGTGGTGTGGACGAACGCCATGTGCCCTTCTCCGAGTTCGTAGGAGAGCTCCCGCAGCGCCTCGAGGAACGGCATCGACTCGATGTCCCCGACCGTTCCGCCGACTTCCACGAGGACGACCTCGGCGCCGGCGGCCTGCGCGACCTCCCGGATCGTGCGCTTGATCTCACCGGTGACGTGCGGGATGATCTGGACGGTGTTGCCGAGGTAGTCGCCGTGCCGTTCCTTCTCGATGACCGCGCGATAGATCTTGCCCGTCGTGAGGTTGTGCGTACCGACGAGGCTCTGTCCGAGGAACCGCTCGTAGTTCCCGAGGTCCAGGTCGGCTTCGGTCCCGTCGTCCAGCACGAACACCTCGCCGTGCTGGTACGGGTTCATCGTTCCCGCGTCGACGTTGAGGTACGGGTCGATCTTGACGATCGTTACGGGGATCCCTCGCGCCTTCAGGATCCGTCCGAGGGACGAGGTGGTGATCCCCTTGCCGAGCCCGGAGATGACCCCGCCGCTGACCGCGATGACCTTCATCCCGCAACTCCGCGCAGTCGTAATGGGCCGTTGCCATAAAGGCTGTGGAAGCGCGGCCGGCTCCGGCGCCCGCCGACACGGGCCGGTCGGCCGTCAGTGACCGCCGAAGGGAACGCGGCGCCCCGACGGGTCGCGATGCGCGTGCGCGAACTCGGCGAGCGGCAGGAGTCGCTCGGCGGGGAAGACCGGGCCGTCCACGCACACGTGGTACGGCCCGAGGGCGCAGGCATCGCACATCCCGAGGGCGCATTTCATGTGCCGCTCGACCGAGCAGTAGACCGGGACCTTCGCGGACGCGGCCGCCACCGCGACCTTCTGCATCATCACCTCGGGCCCGCAGGTCCAGACGGCGTCGAACGGCTCGGTGCCGAGCAGGCGTTCCGCGACGGTCGTGACGAAGCCGTGCGTCCCTTCCGACCCGTCGTCGGTCGCCACCTCGACCTGCGCGCCCATCGCGTCGAACCGTCCTCGGAACAGCAGCTCGGGCGCCTGGGTCGCGCCCAACGCCGCCGTCACCCGGGCGCCGTCCGCGACCGCGGCTTCGGCCGCCGGAGCGAGCACCGCCGACCCCGAGCCGCCCCCGACGACCAGGATGCGTCGCGGCGCCATGTCGAACCGGTTGCCGTACGGCCCCCGGATCCCAACCGCGTCCCCCGCCCGGATCGACTGGACCCGACGGCTCGTGTCGCCCATCGCCTTGACCGTCACGCCCTTCGAGCCGCCGACGGTGTACGAGAGCGACATCGGCAGCTCGTCGTCCCCGGGGATCCAGATCATGACGAACTGCCCCGGCGCGGCCGGCGCGACGAACGGAAACCGCAACGTGACGGTGGACGGGGTCTCGACGACCCGTTCGGTGACCCGGACGATCGAGCGCACGACGTGCCTACGGGCCCCGAGATATAGCCCCTCGGTCGCGCGGATACCGAAGGAACCCGCCGTTCACCGTCCGGCGCCGTGCGCGAGGCCCACCGCCTGGGAGACGGACGCGTACCCGAGCTCGTCGAGGCGATGGCTGAGGCCGTCCACGAGCCGGGAGAACACGCCGATGCCCTGGTGCGCGATGACGGTGCCGACCTCGACCGCGCGCGCCCCGGCCATGATGTACTCGAGCGCGTCCTCTGCCGTGGAGATCCCTCCGACCCCGATCACCGGGATCCGCACGCGCTCGTAGATCTGCCACACGCAGGCGAGTCCGACGGGCTTGATCGCCGGCCCGCTCAAGCCCCCAAGCCCGTGCGCGAGGACCGGTCGATGGAGCGTCGTGTCGATCGCCAGGGCCCGCAGGGTGTTGATCGCGCTCACGGCGGCGGCCCCGCCGTTCTCGGCGGCGACCGCGAGGGCCGGGGCATCGCTCGTGTTGGGAGTGATCTTCGCGATCACCGGCACCGAGACGCTCCCCACGACCGCGCGCACGATCGCCTCGACGTCCTTCGGGTCGCTTCCGACCTCGGTGCCGTACCCCTCGGCGTGCGGGCAGCTCAGGTTCAGTTCGACGGCGACGACCCCGGTCTCGGCGATGCGGCGCGCCAACCGGGCGAACTCCTCCGCGTCGCTTCCGAACACCGAGCCGATGACGAGCGCGCCGTGGCTCCGCGCCGCCGAGATCTCGCGCGGGTACTCGTCCATGCCCGGATTCGGAAGCCCCATCGCGTTGAGCAGCCCCCACGTCGAGTACTCTTCGATCGTCGGGTTCGGATACCCGGCCCGGGGGAGGCTGCCGATCGACTTCGTGATCACTCCGCCCGCGCCGGCCGCCCACGCCCCGGCCAGCGAGTCGCCGCTCTCTCCCCAGATCCCCGACGCGAGCAGGAACGGATTGCGCAACGCGAGCGACCCGACCCGGACCGCGAGATCTGCCACCAGGCTCGACATTGGTACTGCCCTTAAATTGGCTCGGACAGGTGCCGCTCGGGATGCATCTCGACCGCCTGACGGACGCGGCTCGGTCGGCGCTCGAAAAGGCCTTCCAGCGGGCCGCCGAGCTTCGTCACGCGTCCGTGGAACCCGAGCATCTCCTCGACGCGTTGCTCTCGACCGACGACGGGACGACCGCGGCGCTGCTCGAGTCGATCCATGTGCCGATCGATCGGCTGCGCGCCCGGCTCGAGGAGCGCCTGCGGGGAATGCCGACGGCCGACCACGTCGCGCCGTCCGACCAGTACCTCTCGCGGGGCCTCTCCCAGGTCGTGGAGGCGGCCGAGAAGGAGGCCGCGCGTCGGAAGGACCGGTACACGACGGTGGACGAGCTGCTGCTCGGGCTCGCCTCGGTCTCGGGCCCGACCCGCGAACTGCTCGAGGAGTTCGGAGTGCGTCGCGCGGCGATCGAGGCCGCCACCGACAAAGTCCGGGGCTCGGACCAGCCGGTGGCGAGCCGGGGTGAGGAGGCCCAGTACCGGGCGCTCGAGAAGTACGGCAAGGACCTTACGGCGCTGGCCCGTGAACGCAAGCTGGACCCGGTGATCGGGCGCGACGACGAGATCCGACGCGTCATCCAGATCCTCTCCCGACGGACCAAGAACAATCCGGTGCTCACGGGCGACCCGGGGGTCGGGAAGACCGCCGTCGTCGAAGGGCTCGCCTTGCGCATCGCGACGCGGGACGTCCCCGACGCGCTCCGGGAAAAGCGGATCGTCGCGCTCGACCTCGGCTCGTTGCTCGCGGGCGCGAAGTTCCGCGGGGAGTTCGAGGAGCGGATGAAAGCGGTGCTCCAGGAGGTGGAGCGCTCGGCCGGCGCCGTGATCCTGTTCATCGACGAGCTGCACACGCTGGTGCATGCGGGCGCCACCGAAGGGGGGGCCCTCGACGCGTCGAACCTGCTCAAGCCAGCGCTCGCGCGGGGAATGCTGCACTGTATCGGAGCGACGACGACCGCCGAGTACCGCAAGTACATCGAGAAGGACGCGGCGCTCGAACGGCGGTTCCAGCCGGTGACGATCGCCGAACCGACCGTCGAGGACACGATCTCGATCCTTCGCGGCTTGCGGGAGCGGTACGAGCAGCACCACGGCGTCCGGATCCTGGACGCCGCGCT
>JASHUL010000051.1 GCA_030039995.1 Thermoplasmata archaeon | reverse complement strand
ACACGGGCCGTTCGGGGTCGAGGAGATAGAGGATCGCCATCCCGGCCTGCGTGCCCGCGAGCGTGGTGTCCGGGCTCTCGAACCACTGGAGGGAGCTCATCGAATTTACACCCTCGTCTTCGACTCGGCGCAGTCCGTTCAGGATCCCGCCGCGCCACGACTCCTCGGCGAGCCGCACCCGCTCCGCGGCCGTCGGGTCCCCGAGGGCGTAGGCGACCCCCACGCCGGGCATCTTCGCCCGACCGGCGGCGCTCTGACGGTTCGAGATCTCCTCGGCGTCCAGGCCGAGCGCGGGAACGAACCAGCGGTCCTGGTCGAGCACCTGGACGGAGTCGTTCGGGACCCCGGCGGAGTGCAGGCGGTTCCGCAGGCCCTCGACGAGCCGACGGGTCTCCTCGGCCGAGAGGCTCGCGGGCTCGCGGCCCGGGTCGAGGTCGAGGCCCTCGAGGAAGCGACCGACCGCTTCCGGCCGACCGGAGAGCCCGCGCACGTACGGGTCGATGCTGCCGGTCAGCGCCGCTCCGAGGGTCGGTCCGAAGAGCGCGACCCCCGGGCGCCGCACGATGAGGGAGCGCAGGGTCGCCTCCTCGACCAGCGTCGCGTTCAGTCCGCGGAACCCGCCGACGTGCTGCCGGTCCCCGATCGCGCCCGAGAGGCCCCACGGCGCGTTGTCCCAGTTGCGAGGGTCGAGGAAGATCGTGAACAGCCAGGTCAGGGTCGACGCGCACATCTCGTTCATCCCGTCGACGCCCCAATCGAGCGGATTGACGAACGCGACGTGCTCGGGGAGCGTCGGGGGCCGCGGGACCCCCGGATACTGATGGTGGTCGAGGACGACGACCGGATGCGGGTGCTCGGCGAGCAGCTCGAGCCAGCTCGCCCCGGTGTCGACCAGGAGGAACGGTCCCGCCGTCGCCCGGGCGAGCTCGCGCATCCGGTCGCGCTCCACGCCCGCGAGCGGGGTCGCCTGGGCCGGATAGCCGAGCCGGGCGAGCGCGCGGAGCGCCGAGGAGGCGCTCGCGATGCCGTCGGCGTCGTAGTGGTAGATCACCCGCCAGCGCCGAGGGTGACCGAGCAGGAGGGCGCGGGCCCGTTCGAACTCGTTCCGGTACTGAGGGTCGCTGACGAAACCGTCGGGGCCCGAGGGCATCACTCCACCTGGAGCGCCGCGCCGGCCGCCGAGTACCGCCAGCTCTCGGGGAGCCGTCGGCGGCGACGGTAGTACCGGGCGAGGCGACGGATCCGCGACTCCATCAGGCTGAGACCGCGACGGTTCGCGAGGTCCTTCGGGTGGGTCAGGAGGTGGCGCTGGAGGTGCACGACGCGCTTCAGGAGCGCCTGGAGGTCGTCCGGGATCTCGGGTTTCACGCCGTGCTCGGCGAGGAGGGTCCCGAGGCGCTTACCGGTGATCGCGCGTGAGAGCGGGACCGCGTAGGAGTCGCGCAAGGTCTGACCGACCAGCGCCTGGCCCATTCCGCTTTTGGCGAGCTGGACGGCCTGCTCGACGACCTCCTCCGACGAGGCGGTCACCCACTCCGGTTTCGTCAGCGGGTACGGCCGGTGCGAGCCGGACCGTCCCTTGTTTCCGGAGTGGATCCTCGACATGGGGGCTCGCCCACCCTCGGTGGCTACTTAACGGTTCTTCGAGAGAACCGCCGAGGGAGCTCAGGAGATGCGGTCGCTCTTCTCCAGATTCTCGACGAGGAACTGCTTGCCGCCCGCCGTGATCCGGTAGTGGGCCTTGCCGCCGCCCTTCGCGGCGCGGACGCCCGGGAGGGCGCTCGCGCTCATCATCTGCGCTTCGACCATCCCGTTCCGGACCAGGAGCCCGAGCGCGAGCGGGAGCTTGACGAGCCCCTGCTCGACCGCCCAGAACTTCGTCAGGAGCCGGTCGAGGTCCGCGAGCGAGAGCGCCTGGTCGCGCGCGCGACCCTCGTGGATCGACTCCGCCCGGTTGAGCTGCTGCAGAATGGCGATCAGCGTCGCTCGGACCGGATCCGGTCCGTCCCCGGGCGGCATGCCCGATTACTACGCGGCGTTCTCCTACTTAAAAGACCCCCGACGCCGAGGTCACTTCGAGGAGCGCCGGCGGCCGGCGGGGCCCAGCGACGCGTACACCCGCCGCAAATTCTCCGGGAACATCAGCGTGAATCGGAGCGACCGGTACTTCTCCGGGATCGGGGTCCGGACGAACTCCGGGGAGGGGATGCTCCGGGCCCGCGCGCGCCGGGCGAGCGTGAGGAGGTCGCCGAGGTAACGGGCGGCGCGATCGATCGTGCGGTTCGTCCCGACCGGGCCGTGACCCGGCAGCACCGTCCGGGGCCGCAGGCGGCGGAGGCGGTCGAGGATCCGCACCCATTCGGCCGGATACCCGTCCCCGACCGAGAGGTGGTATCCCTCGAGGGCGAGGTCGCCGACGAAGGCGATCCGCTCGTCGGGGAGGTAGGCGAACACGTCGCTCGGCGAGTGTCCGCCGCCGTACGAGAGGAGGTGGACCGCCCGTCGCGAGCCCTCGAGCACGAGCTCGTCGTTGAACGTCACGTCGGGAGGGACGATCGGGAGCTCCGCCGGGGCGTCGCGGACGGCGCGGAACCAGGCGCGGAGTTGGGGGACGTCGGCCCGCTCGATCGGCCATCGCGGGTGCCCGAGGCGGGGGAGTTCGTGCCGGACCTCCCGTCGCATCGACCGGAATTGACCGCGGCTGCGCGCGATCACGTTCGAGCGTACCGTGCGCGTCGAGACGACGTGAGCGCCGACAAACGCGCCGTTCCCCCAGATGTGGTCTCCGTGGTAGTGGCTGTTGACGACGAACGCGGGGGCACGGCCGGTGAGCCGCTCCGCCGTTCGCGCGAGGAGGCGTCCGGTGCGCGGGGTCAGCGTCGAGTCGAAGACGAGGGTGGCCCCGCCGAGGTCGACGATCCCCGAGTTCGCGAGCGCGGCGCCCGTCGTCCTCGCGACGGCGGCGTGCACGCCGGGCGCGAGCCGCTCCACGCGGAAATGGGGGGCGGCCGGGTCGCTCGGCACCGGCGGGGGAGAGGACCGGGGCTACTGGACGGTTGCGCCCGGCCCTAGACGCGACCGACCTTCTCGAGCTCTTTCAGGATCAGGCGCTTGCCGTCGAGCGTGATCGCGAACCGCTCGCCGACGACACGCCCCCGGTCCCAGGCGTACTCGCTGTCGGTCAGTCGACGGGCGTAGCCGTTGCCGATCAGGGTGTCGAGGGTTTCGCCGACCTGCTCGACCGAGACCGAGAGGAACCCCGCCTTCG
>JASHUL010000050.1 GCA_030039995.1 Thermoplasmata archaeon | reverse complement strand
CCTCGGTTTTGACGACTTTGAAGTTTCGAACGTCTTTCGCATGAGCCCGCCCGTGCTCGGGCGAGTTGAGAAACTTCACAACGACCTCGATCGGGAGCGGGATCGAGTCCCCGGAATCTTCGAAGTACGTCATGGCGCTCGGGGGTACGAGGTCCGGACATTTAGCGCTACGCGACCGGGCGTAACGCAGACCTCACCGTCCGCGGGGGTCGTGAGCCTTATGTATTACATTTCGTAATACAGTCGATTTGTGCCGAAGTTGGTCGTACGTCGCACCGGGAACTCTCTCGCTTTGTCTCTCCCGAGGGAAGTCGTTCGGGAGTTCGGAATCTCCCTCGGCGATCAACTGTTAGTCCATTTCGAACGAATTCCCCGGATGGAAACGCTGATCGGCCGCTTAAAGGGGCGGCTGAGTGCCAGTGAATTCACCAAGCTGAGCAACGAGGGTGAGGACCTTGGCTGACTATCTGGCGGACAGTTACGCCTGGGTGGCCCTGTTGGAGGGGAACGAGCGGTACGAGCGAATCTTCCGGAGGAAGCAACTCGTCACCACGGCGATGAATGTCCTTGAGGTCTACTCGACCCTCCTCCGTCGGATCCCCCGTTCCGAGGCGAAGGAGATGGCGGCCGCCTTGTTCGCGTACGTTACTCCGGTCCCTCCCGAAACGGCCCTCGCGGCAGGAGATTTTCGACAGTTCATGCGGGAACGACGACTTGACTGCTCGTACATCGATGCGTGGGGATATGCGAGTGCGCGGGGGCTGGGCCGGAAGTTCCTGACCGGCGACCCCGCGTTTCGCTCCATAGAAGATGTCGAATATGTCCGTTAACGACCGGGTGGCACCGGCCGCCGACTCGCAACTCTTTCGTCGCACGAAGGGCGCTCGGCTCTCGGATCTTGGAAATCCTCCTCTGTCTCGATGACCGGCGGGACACGTGGCGCCACTGGTGGGAGTCCGTTCGTCGGGTTCCCGACCGGTGGGTATCCTCCCTGGAGCGCAGTCCGCGCTGCGATCGTCGAGTCGAGCGTCGTTCCCTGGGGGGGATCTCATGCGGGACGCGTGCGCCCCCATGCTCCGGGCCGCCGGGATTAGAGCGACGTTAACGATCTGGCAAAACTTGAAGGACCGCGTGCTGTCTGCCCGACGTTGAGAGTCGCCCGTGGTGATCGTGAGCGATTCCACGCAGGGGGAATGTTGATGGATGCAGGTGCATTCTCCCTGAGGTCCCGCCGATGAGCCAGCCCACGCCGAGCAGTCCGCAGTGGAACCCCACGGACCCTAACTCCCCGACCTTCGGCCCTCGCGCGCCGAGCTACCCCACACTGAACCCCCCGGCCGGGGAGCCCCGCTCCGGTCACGGTTCGACGAGCTACCTCCTCGCGGGGCTCGCGATCGGCGTCGCTCTCACCGTTCTGATCTTCTATGCGTTGGGGGGCCATCTCGGCGCGCTGTCGTCGAGTCCATCCAGTTCAGCTGAGTGTCCGTCGAGTACCTTCGCGTCGATCGGCAGCGCGAACGAAACGGGCCCGCCGGTGTCCACCGACTCGGTTTCCGTCGAGAGCGACGCGTGGGCCGCGGGGCCGACGTCCTGGGTGGTCACCCATCCGATCGCAGTTACGCCGGGGAGTACATTGCTGGTTTTCGTCGGGTGGGTCGGGGCCGAGGTCGGAGGACCCAGCGGCGCCATCGTGTGCGACTCGACCGGTGACACCTTCTTTGCCGACACGACTACCTCGGCTGTTTCCTCGAACCACTCGCAGGTGGTGTTCCTCGCGTTCGACGTCCACGGCGGAGCCGCCGTGAGCATTGCAACCAACTTCAGCGACACGTCGGCGGCCGCGGGCGGGGTCGTATCGGTGGTCGACCTCAACAGCAGCGTAACCCTCTCCCTCAACACGCTCGTGGTCGGCAGCAACGATGGCTTCGGCACCTTGGCGAGCGTGATCCTGTCAGCGACGACCTCGTCGTTCTTCGTGTTCAGCGTCACGGGTCAAGGGAACGCCGGTCCCTATGCCGCGATTGGGACGGAAACGCTCCTTGCGACCAACGGCTACTTCGACGCGGGGCCCTGGACCGACGGGGAATCGTTCGGGACGTTCATCGGTACGGCCCCTCCCGGCACGGTAGATTACGGAGCCGAACTCGCGAGTGGGCCGTACGTATGGGACGCGATCGCAGTGCTCGTCGATTAGAGACAGCGCGGACCCACTCTGCGTACCGAGTCGTGGGCCCCGTCGTCGGGTCGCGCCGATGCTAACTTTCCGAGCGTTTGAGCCTCGTCAATCGGCGGGGTCGGGTACGCGGCTCCGCAGATAGCCCGGCCCGGAGGCTCGCGACGGTGCGGGGCAGCCCCGCCTCCAACCGGACGGTGGGCGCCCAGCCGAGGTGCTGCCGTGCTCGCTCGATGTCCGGGCATCGCTGCTTCGGGTCGTCTTCGGGCAGCGGTCGGTAGTCGAGCCGGAGCGGTATCCTAAGGGTCTGGGCAACCAGCTCGGCAACTCGGCGGATGGCGACCTCGGCCGGGTTGCCGAGGTTCATCGGGGTCGGCACCTCCTTGGGCGCCGCCATCAACCGCCGCAACCCGCCGACGAGGTCGGAGACGTAGCAGAAGGACCTCGTCTGCGTGCCGTCCCCATAGATCGTCAGCGGCTCTCCGCGAAGTCCCTGTACCACAAAGTTAGAGATCACCCGGCCGTCGGCGGGATCCATGCGGGGGCCGTACGTGTTGAAGATACGGGCAATTCGAACGTCCAGACCGTAGGACCGCCGATACGCGAACCCGAGCGCCTCCGAGAACCGCTTTCCCTCGTCGTAGCAGCTGCGGATCCCGATCGGGTTGACGTTCCCCCAGTATCGCTCGGACTGTGGGTGGACCGTCGCGTCCCCGTACACCTCGCTGGTCGAAGCGATCAGGACCCGAGCATCCGCTCGGCGAGCCGCCTCGAGCACCCGATGCGTCCCGGTCGAGTTGACCAGGAGCGTCGAGATGGGGTCGCGCTGGTACGCGGGAGGGGAGGCGGGGCTCGCCAAGTGGTAATACTTCTCGGCTCGGGGCAGCGTCGACGCGCGGGCCAGGTCCGTTCGCTGGAACGTGAATCCTCGACGATGCCAGACCGAACGCAGATTCTCGAGCCGGCCCGTCGAGAGATTATCCAGCCCCACCACGGTTTCGCGCCGGGACACGAGGAAATCCACTAAGTTGGACCCTAGGAATCCCGCAGCGCCGGTGACGGCTGTTTTCGCCAAGGCCTCGACCGGCCACGCCGGAGAATCCTAAAGAGATTTCCGAGAAGAGCGAGCGCGGTCGCCGTCGCTCGAGCTCGGCGCCTCGCACCCGGGATGCATCGGGCACCCCCTCAGCGTTGAGGCTGGTCTTCCTCGCGGATGCGCTTCGAGACTGCCTGCACTTCGCGGAACACTCTCAGCGTGTTTCGGCCGAGGATCTTGCGGCAGTCATCCTCGGTGTAGCCTCGCTCGTGCAGCGCCGCCGGGATCTTTGACAGGTCACCGGCCGAGTCGAGACCTTCCGGCAACTGACCGTGAACTCCGTCGAAGTCGGAGCCGAGTCCGACGTGATCGATTCCCGCAACCTTCGCGATGTGGTCGATCTGGTCGATGAGGCGAGACAGAGGCGGGCGGGGAATCCGATCCATGTAGCGGCGTTGCAGCGCGTCCCGCTCCTCGTAGCTAAACTCGCGAGCCTGGGACGATCGGTCCGCGGAGATGCCGGCGACGGCCCCGTCAAATTCAGGTCGAAGGGCCTTCCATGCGTCGCGATACTCCTGCGAGATGAACCCCGAGAAGAAGTTGACCTGAATCACACCGCCGCCCGACGCCGGTCCGCCGGAGTTCGCGGCTGCGACCAACATCGCGTCGGTCATGTTCCGAGGGTGATCGCAGAGTGCCCGCGCCGCCGAGTGCGACGCCATCACCGGGGCCCGACTGACGGTCACCGCCCGATCGAAGGTACGGTCCGAGACGTGCGAGATGTCCACGATCATGCCCAGGCGGTTCATCTCGAGCACCACCTGCTCGCCGAACTCCGTGAGTCCCTTCTCGGGGTGCGGAACCTTGGGGTCGTCGAGGTCGCCCGACGACTCGGCCCACTCGTTCGAATTCGACCAAGTGAGGGTCATGTACCGGACGCCCAGGGCATGGTACTGCCGCAGCAGAGCGAGCGAGTTCTCGATCGAGTGGCCCCCCTCGATCCCCAGCAACGCCGCGAATCGGTGGGATCGAAACGCGGCCTCGATCTCGTCGGGGCTGACCGCCAGGACGACCCGGTCGGAGTGTCGAGCGACTTGGGACAGGACCGAATCGATCAGCTCGAGCGTCCGTCGGGCGTAGTGCCCCCGGAAGCGAGTGGGGTCTACCCAGATGGAGAAGAATTCCGCGCTCAGTCCTCCGCGATGAACGGCCTCGAGGTTCACGTGCCCGCCGGCCAACGGATCCGCGAGATCGAACCCTTCGTCGAGGAATCGCTGGGGTGTGTCCGCGTGGGTATCGATGGTGAGAGCGGGGTTCGCGGTGGGTGCGGGCAT